>JAFXMJ010000272.1 GCA_017530465.1 Bacteroidales bacterium | reverse complement strand
GGCGAAGTGTTCCATGGTGCCCGTCTAGATGCTTTCTGCGGCGGCATCCGCATGGACTTGCGCGGGGCAGTCATCACCGAGGACGAGGAGATCGAAATCCATGGCTTGGGCATCTTCTGTGTGTCGGTGTCCTTGTCGGAATCCTGTGCCATTTGCATTACCTGTATGGCGTCATAGACGCTGCCGCACGCCTCGCATTTCCATTTGCCAATGGAGGCGTCGTATGGCAGTGGCGAGCCGCAGCCCGGACATTTCAAGACGGTTGTATCCATTCTATTGTTGTTTTGTAGTTTTTTGTCTTTTCCGACAGCAAATATAATGCAATTTTTGTGAGTGGCAAATTTTTTTTTGACGTTGTTGGTAATGTTTTTTTGTTATATGCCGTCCACCATTACAAATGCCGCCCACTTCTGCGGGTCAGGGTATTTGGTGCGTAGATTGTCTTGCGCCTTTAAAAAAGCTTCGCGCTTGCTCTTGCCGTTGACAAGATTTTTGTAAAACTCTGTCATCAAATCCTTTGTGGCGTTGTCGTCCACTTTCCAAAGGCTCATTACAATGGTCTGCGCGCCAGCTTTTTTGAATCCGCGCTGCAAACCAAATACGCCTTCGCTCGTCACTTCGCCCAAGCCAGTCTGACACGCGGAGAGTACCACGAGGTCAAGCCCTTTGAAATCAAGACGCGAGATTTCCTTAGCGGTGAGGATACCATCGTCAACTCCTTCGGGGATGTCCTTGCGCTTTTTGGGGTCGAGGGCGGAATTTGCACCAGCGAGGAGAAGCCCGCTCTGGCTTAGCGAGATGTCCTCTTTTTCGTAATTGTTGCTGACAACAGTGTCCATCGGCTGATAAAATCCGTGTGTGGAAATCAGCATATTGCTGATGCCTTGTCCCGAAAGTTTCTTAAACAATTCTTCCGTGGCTGTAATACCAGTTGTATTGTCCACTAACTGATAGTGGGCATCTTTGATGATTTGGCTGACGGCTTCGTATTCCAACTTGCTGCCGGACAAATATGTGACTCCGCTGCGTAGCGTGCCTTCCTCGATAATCGGCACGTCGCGGAATGCAACTTGGATGCTGTCCGAATTGTCCTTCAAATCAAGCCAATCGCCTTTGCCAAAATTGTATTCAATACCGCCAAATACTGCGGCGGTTTTTGAGAGTTTTGATTTGCCTTTGTTCAACGCCAAAAGTCGCGTGGATGATATGCGGTAGATTTTGTATTTTTCTGATATTAAATGCGTTGCATCTATAGGTGCGTATTCGATGGCGATGTTGTAGAGTGCGCCTGATGGCGAAAAATACACATTGCCTTTTGGCGAGAGATATTGCTCCAATGGTTTCCAAACGGCTTCATAAATATCTGTCGTGGAATATGAATTGCCGTCAATCATTTTGCCGCGCTCGTTGAATGGTGATTTGTAACGAAATTTTTTCAGGGCGACGAGTCGTGGTGCGTTGAAGTCTTTTTTCAACACCAAGGCGTAGAGACTGTCACGGTCGTAGAAAAATTCGATGGCGACATCTTTTTTGCCCAGATTTTTTTTCACCATCTGCCAATCGACATTCATATAGCCAACAATATCCGCAAACTGCGATGAGCGTTGCATAAGGTCGGTTTCAAGATGTTCGGCGAGGGCGCGGATGGAGTCGCGTGACTTTTCATTTTTTATGGTGTCCAATTGTGTGCGGTAAGTTTTCAGGGCGAAGAAATTGTTTTTGAGGCTGTCGTCCTTGGAATCAAGAATAATGGAAGTCAAATTTTGCTCCGAGGCAAGGATAAGACCCTTTGACACCAAAAGCGAATTGTACGCCATTCCTATCGCAGTGTCGTTGTTGGGCAATTGAGTGGATATTTTCACAATGTTTTCAAACGAGTTTCGGTGTTCATCCCAATAATTTTGGCGTTGGTAGGTGTTCATAAAAGAAAAATTGTCCTTCAATTTGGCAAGTTCATAGTCGAAGGATTTTGAATAATATGCGAAGGCGGAGTCAAATTTGTTCCGGTGATAATGACAATCGCCGAAGGTAGGATACAATTCATAACATCTGTTATACTGCACACCTGTTTTTTGTATGACTCTTTGTAAATCGTGTTTGAAGGCTTCCAACATACTCTCTGTTAAATTACCAAGTATAAATTCTCTTATTTTCAGATCGTAAACGATTACTTTTATTAGATATAATGATTTTGTTTTTTTTAACACCTGTGCAAAAAATGATTTGTCCGTATATTTAATCATATTATCAATATCATTGAGTTCATAATACATTTTCAACAGTAAAAAGTAGAAAAGAGTCCCTATGTCAGCATTACCATCTATGGAAGACAATACACCATCAGTTTGTCCACCTTTACAGTCTGGATAATTCATTCTGAACAAATCAAAGATTAATTCTGTTTCTTCGTAATTTTTGAGTGATAGATATGTGTCAGCCATTTGAAGCAAACAGTAAAATCTAAGATTAGTATATTTTACCGCCGCATCAGAGAGAATAGTATAAAGTAGCGTCCCATTGGGGGCTGTAGTATATCTATGCTCTTCATCAAGAGTTGAATACCAAAATTCCGAAAAAGCACATTCTTTGCTGTAGTTCAGTACTTTCTCATAATCGCCAATTAGGTTGTAATAATTTGTAATGTCCATATAAAATGGCATACAATATACATCTTTTGACTCGTCATTATGTAATATATCAATCATTTTGATGATGTAATTCTGCATAGAATCGTATTGCTCTTTCTGCTTGTAAACATCCGACATACATTTGTATATTATTAGTTTTGATAGAGCGGAAGCGCCGTCGGTATTAATTGATGTAAGGTTTGGGAATACGTCTTCGCCTATTTCCTTGACGCTGCTGGGGATGGTGATTGATGTTAGACTGTTGCATTTTTGAAATGCGTGTTTGCATATTCGCTCAATTCCATTGTCCATTTTTACGGATTGAAGTTTTTCGCAATCCCAAAATGCATTTTGTTTTATTGTTTTTACATTCTCTGGTATTGTAATGGATTTAAGATTGTTGCATTTTGAAAAAACATATTCTTCGATAAAATCATTTTCGATGGTTATGTTTTCAAGGCTGTAACATTTTTGGCAAACATAGCCTCCGGTATTCTTAATACTTTTGGGAAAATTGATTGTATGAAGGTTGGTGCACAATAAGAACGCTGCTTCCCCAATTTGTTCAATGCCATTTTCTAATTTGACTGTTGCAAGCCTTTCACATTCTTGAAAAACACCAACCCCTATTCCTTTGACATTTCCTGGAATTGTTAACGTTTCAATGCTATTGCATTTATAAAAAGCGTATTTCCCTATTTCGCGAACATTATGAGGAATAGTAATTGTTTTAAGTCTATAACATTCTTGGAAAGCATATTTTTCGATTTCTTCTACACTATCGGGAATGTTTATTTTTTCAAGACTTTCACATTGTTTAAATGTACCTTCTCTTATTATTTTTATTCCGTTAGGAAGTTTGACAGTTTTCAAATTTTTTGACATCCAAAATGTCGAGTGACCTATTTCTGTTACACTTTCGGGAATTGTTATTTCGGTGAGTCCGTTGCAAATAGAAAACGCTCCACTTTCAATTTTTTCAACGCAGTTGGGTATTGTGACAGAAACAAGGTCTTGGCACCCTTGAAATGAAAAATATCCTATTGCCTTGGTGCTTGAAGGTATTGTATAAGTAGTTCTTTGAGGGCAACTTACTAATTTTGTCTTGTCGTAATTGAACAGAACGCCATCAATCGTGGAAAAATATTTGTTTTCGTGGTCAACTTCAAAGTTTTTAAGCTTGTAACAAGTACTAAATGCACAGCCATTGATTTCCTTGACATTTTTTGATATAAATACTGTCTCAATATTGTAACATTCTTCAAATGCTGAACTGCCAATTACTTCAACATTTGGTGGAATGATGACCTTGGTAAGATTCTTACAACTTAAAAATGCACTTTCTCCGATTGTTGTAACGCATTGCGGGATTTTGTAATCGTCGGTAGCCCTCATATTTGGACAATAGACGAGCGTCTTTTGGTCGTTTGTAAACAATACGCCGTCCATTGTGCAGAAATGTTTGTTGTTGTTATCTACAATGATTGTTTTGAGCGACGGGCAGTTGTGGAAAACGTAATCACCTATTATTTTTACGCTTGCTGGAATCCTCAATGTTTGTAGGTTAACGCAACTATCGAAGGCGTAATTGCCAATTTTCATAACACCGTAGCGGATTGAATAATCTACTATATTCTTATCGCCAGTGTATTTCCAATTGTTGACATCCTCCTTTCCCTGCGAGAAAACTTGCAGGGGAAAGAAGATTGCCCATATTATCAGCAAATATTTCATAGAATTGTGATTATTACTATTCTACAATCATCACATTGACTTCCTCTTCCTTGCCATCGTGATAAATATGAAATAGCAGACATTCAAACGAGTCCAGTTTTTTGACAAATGCCTTGAAATCTTTCGGGAAAACATCGCCATTAAACCTGATGACTTGCTGGCAGTTTTCGTAAGATTCCCAATCTTTTAGATAGGCATACGTGCGACATTGTTCTCCGAAATATTCTACGGTAACCGAATCTATCTTGAAATTGGGCTGGTAGAAGAAATCTATTTTTGAATTAGGTTTGAGAAAATATTCCTTAGACCTACAGACACTCCCGAAATATGCTTCGTTTTCCGGCTTTATTCTTGGTGCGTAAATGTCTTTACCCGTGGCGACTTCCTTACACATAATATCTTCTACATAGAAGTATCTATATGTTTTTGTAAGTTGTGAGTACGTTGCCGAATCTATTTGGTTGCCTTGAATTTCAATGTTGAAAACATAGTTTGGATTGACGGCTTCAATCCTGAACGACCGCACAATGTATTTCGTAGTGTCGTCTTCTGGTGACTTTAGAGACGGGTATGCATAGATTGTGGGATGAAAATAGTCTATGCTGTTATAGTCGTCCCAGAAATGTGGCGAATAATTGCCCTTGGCATACACACCATCCTTAAAGAACGATAATATTTGGGTGCTTACGATTTCGTCGGTGGAGATTTTAACAAGCTTTATATCTTCAATATAAATCTTACCACCTGTAACCACTTGGGACATAATAGATCGTTGATGGTCGGTGAGTTTCGCACTATTCGATTTCGAGTCCTGGCAAAAGCCTTTGATCATAACCGAAACCGTGAAACTTTTCACTTCGTATCCTTTGGGGATATTTGTCAATCCCCATACCGTGTCTATTGCGCTCTGAGGGATGTAATCGTGGTTATTATATATGCCCAAAGCGATGTTAGAGTTGATTAACTCCTGCGCCTTCGCGCTGTTGCTCGCTGCTGCGAATGTCAGTACGGCAAGCAAGATGATGATTTGTTGAATTTTTTTCATAGTGTTTTTTGTTTTTGTTGTTATATTTGCGAATCAGCTTGCCATCAATGCCTCGACCTTCTCCACAGAGATATTCAGTTGTTGAGCAATCTGTTCGTTGGAGATGCCGGCAGAGGCGAGCATCTTGATAGAAGCGGACAACAGCGCGTCAAATTGTTTGTCTTTTTCATCCAATTGTTTGTCTTTTTCATCCAATTGCTTGTCTTTTTCATCCAATTGCTTGTCTTTTTCATCCAACTGTTTGTCTTTTTCATCCAACTGTTTGCCCTTTTCATCCAATTGTTTGTCTTTCTGCGCCAGCTCTTGTTCCTTAGCCGTAAGGATTGCGTTTTGCGCAGCAATTTGCTCCTTCTGTTCAGCAATTTGCTCCTTCTGTTCAGCGAGTTGTTCTTTGGCGGCGAGGTGCTCGGCGTGCAATTGGTACTCCTCGTTTTCCACTATCATCAGTTCGGTGGTGTAGTCATCGGTGAATACCATTGAAAGTCGGTTGACTATCTTCTGCATATCGCTGTCGCCTTCGGTCAATGCGTCGTCAAACTGCATTTTAAACCCTTTTTTCGCCACCGAAAATTTTTGGTTGAACACTTGGAGGATTTTTTCGGCGCGGTTGCGGATTTTGTCGGATAGTAGTGGCACTTGCACAATTATACAATCGTGCGACAGACTTTCACCAAACTTGTCGGGGACACCCGTGGTAAGTTCGTTGCCATCGTAATCTAAATATTTGCGGTTGAGGTATGTGACAGGCTCGGTAAGATTGCCAACGCGGTGGTTTAGTATATACACGGCTATAATTGGCAGACCGTAATCACGGTCGTCTTTGGCATCGTGGAAGATGTTTTCGGAGGCAATGTAGTTTTGACCCAAGTAACGGCGGAAACGTGGAACTTCATAGTTGACCCAAGCCTTTTGCAACTCAATGATTATCAACTGGTCAACGTCATTGCCATTGGCATCCTGAACGAGAATGTGTGCACCAAAGTCGATGCGCATCACAGAAATCTCGCCGTTGTCGCCTTTCTGCATAAACTCGTTTTTGCGCGTTTCGAGTTTGGTGACCTTTTTCTTTATCAGTGCCGACAGAAGTATCCTCGCTGCGGTGTCGTCAGCCAAGAAAAACTTGAAAACCGAGTCAAATATTGGGTTGCCGATTGTTATCATAGCCGTATAACGTATTAGTTGATTGATTGGTGCAAATGTAAAACTTTTTTTGGAG
>JAFXMJ010000271.1 GCA_017530465.1 Bacteroidales bacterium | reverse complement strand
GCGGCATTGTAGAGCCAATCGGCGGCGCGTTGGTGCTTTTGTTGGCATCGGCAGCCACTGCCACAATGCCTTATCTATTGCCCTTTGCCGCCGGTGCAATGCTCTATGTTGTAATAGAAGAACTCATCCCCGAAGCCTCGCAGGGCGAACATTCCAACGTCGCGACGATTGGTTTTGCAATAGGTTTTGCAATGATGATGGTATTGGATGTAGTGATGGGATGAGGATTTTTATTTCCGCCGCAGCGACTCCACCTTCGACTTCAACGCACGGAATGTAACGTCCTCTTGTATCGCCATAATTTTCATAATTGAGGGCTTGTCGTATTCTTTGGACGCAAGAAGTTTGTAAAAAGTCTGACGCGGGTTGATGCCGGGGTATTCGTCTTCGATTTGGGCAAGGAGGCTAAGGTCAATGGTCTTGTAATATTCAAGAAACCTTTCGTAATCCTTCTTGTTCCATTGACCTGAATTACCGTTGCTTACAAAGATTTGTTCATAAAGACGCTTGCCTTCGCTATATAGTTCGGCGTAACGGTTTTCTATCTCGGAGATTTTGGCTTGCAAACGGCTGATTTCTTTGGTGTTGTCGGCGGAAGTAGCCGCTTTAAGCTCCTCTACCCTATCGCGTGACTCTTTGAGAATCTGACGGTTGACAGCAAGTTCGTTTTCGTAGCCACGCCGTTGACGGTAGATAAAGAGCACACAAATTACTATCAAAACTATAAAGATAATTATCAACAACTGTATGAAATTCTGTGTTTTGAGCTTGCTATTTTCAAAATCAATTTTCTGAATGTTTTGCGAAACCTTGTAATCGGTTATGTAATTGATAATTACGTGATTCATCTTGTTCAAAAAGTCGCCATAATAAACCGCCTTTTCATAATCGCCATTCTGTTTGTAGCAATTGAACAACGTTTCAAGGCAGAGCATCTTAGTAAATGAGCCGTACAGAGGGTGACTCGCCAGAAACGGCTCAATATCAGTGATTTGTCCACGTTGGATATAAATATTGACGATGGCGAGTTTGGCATAGTCGGAATGTAACGACTTCGGCTTGTCGCTAAGCACCTTGCGGGCGTATTGTTCGGCTTTTGTGGTGTCATCGTTAGCAAAAATCCACGCATAACGGCTCAAATAACTATAATCGGTGGTGTCAACGCTGCATAACTGCATACAATATTTTGCGCTGTCGGCATTGCCCCCTGCCATATAAAAAAACGCCTTTGAAATATTACAAATATCCCTACCCTTTTGATTGACAGTATATTTCATCATATCATCCACAAGTGTCAACCCCGATTGGAAATCCATATTGTTGGTCAGATAACTCACCCTCACGGATTCAAGCATCATACGCAACGTATTGTTATTGAAGGAATTAATTAAGGCTTCCGCCTGTTTGAAACAATAGACACCGTCGTTTTGCCGCGACGACATATAAAGTTTCATACTTTTAATCAAATACGAAAGCGCAAGTTTCTCCTTGTCAGTGTGTTCGGTATAATAATCAATCAAGGTATTTATTTTTGTAGTGTCAATGAACTGAGGCAGCGAAAAAACATCATCTTCAATCGTGTTTAGAGAAAGCAATTCGCCCAAAAACACGGTGTACATACTGTCAGTCTCCGACAATGGCAGTTTCAATTCCTCCTTGTGTTTAGTGTAAAACTCATCCGCCATCTCGTATTCCGAATCAAGGCACAGCGACAGCACCCTGTCCAAAAGTTGTTGGTTTTCCGACTTGTCGGCGCAGGCGGCAAGGACGAATAGCAATATGATGATAATTGATTTTTTTGTCATTATTGATGCCCTTTTTTAGTTTGCACAAAGATAAAATAATTCTCGGAAGTGTGCAAAAATGAAGATTTTTTCATTATGCACCAATAATAGTTATCACTCTGATTATCAGAATGTAACAAAACGGCAACATTGTTAAACTTTTTGATAAGAAATATAGTTAACATTCTGATTACAAACACTTTAAGCGGCAACATTACTAAAAAATATATTTGCAGCGTATTTGTTTTCGTCGTTATATTTGCAAAAAGTTTTATCAACCACAAAAAAGCTACAAAAATGAAAACAATTATTAACTTCGGATTAGCGATGATTTGCACGGCGGCAGCAGTCGCTTGCGGACAATCGCAGACACAGCCTCAGAGCCTCGGCGAAAGGGTTGACGGATTTTTCGCTGAAAACCCCAACAAGTTTTCTGGCGCAATCGAGATTCAGGAAAACGGCAAGACGGTCTATCAGAAAGCGTTGGGATTTGCCGACAAGGAAAGCAACATCCCAGCCACCAACGAGACCAAATTCCGCATCGGCTCCATCTCCAAGACCTTCACGACGGTGCTAACTTTCAAGGCGGCACAAGAGGGCAAACTCTCGCTCACCGACCCACTCGCCAAGTTTTTCCCCGACGCGCAAATCCCTAATGCCGAGCAAATTACGGTGGATATGCTTCTGTACCACCGCAGCGGATTGCGTGATGTAATCAACGACGATTTCAGCACCTACCTCACGTACTACACCAAGCCGCAAACCCGCGCACAGATGATGGAGCGTATCGCAAAGGCAGGCATCAACTTCGCGCCCGACAGCACTTTCCGCTACTGCAACACGGGCTACATCCTCCTCTCCTACATCCTCGAAGACGTCACCGGCAAGGGTTTTGAGCAACTCTTGAACGAACAGATTGTCAAGCCGTTGAATCTCTCAAACACGGGTATCAGCGCAACACCCATCGACCCGAAGAAAGGTTTTGCGCGCTCGTTCAGCGTCAAGGGCGAAACTCTCGACGAAACCGACCCGTCGGTACCCCTTGGCGCGGGCGCGATGTACTCCACGACGTCGGATATGTTGAAATTCTTCAACGCACTGACTTCCGGCTACTTCGGCAACGAAATCTATGAAAAGATGAAAGATTTCAAGGACAATTGGGGACGCGGATTGTTCCCGATGGCAATTGGCGACATTCAGGGAATTGGTCACACGGGCGGAATCGACGGATTCGTTTCGGTGCTTTTCAAGTTTGGAGATGTCACCATTGCCTTTTGCTCCAACAACAGCTTCACAGAACAGAACGACTTGATAAAGACAGTGTTGGGCGTTGACGTACAAAAGTCGCAAACCATCACCCTCAGCGCGGTGCAGCTTGCCAAATTTGAGGGCAAATACTTCTGCGAAAAGTTGGGAGTGTACACCGAAATCACATCCAATGGCTCTCAACTTTTTGGTCAGGCAACGGGACAGCCCGCGTTCCCGCTCTACCCAACCTCCGAAAACGCTATTGGAAACAAGGATATAGACGTTGAGATGGCATTTGACTTCTACAACCACAAATTCACTGCGAAACAGAACGGAATGGAGTTTGAATTTGTGAAATCTGCCGTCGAAACATCTGATTCACAGCCAATAGACGCCGAACAGTTTGCTAAATACACAGGTTCATACGGCTCCGACGCTTTGAAAATGGACGTCAAAGTTTTCATAGACAACAACAAACTGATGGCTCAAGCATCGGGACAGCAGTCGTTCCCGCTCTCCCCTACCGCCGAAGATGCTTTTGAGTTCAAAATGGGCGGCATAGAAATGAAATTCGACGTCGCCAACCAGAAGATGATACTCAAACAACGCGGAATGGAGTTTGAATTTGTGAAGAAATAATAGTAAGGAAACTTCGTAAAGAAATTTTACACATGTGTAAAATTTCTTTACACTCTTTACAAACAAATTCAATTCTCACTCTCCTCATTCTCAACCACTTACAATTCTTGGCACGGCTAATGATATTTTTGTTGCAGTATTAACAACAAAAATTTTAAAAAAATGAAAACGATTTTCACAACAGTAATGATGTTGATTATGAGCCTCACGATGGCTCAGGCACAGCAAAACATTTCAGGCTCGATTGCCAACGAAAACACGCAACCCGTAGAGTTTGCCAATGTGGTGATACTCAGCAAGGACTCCACCTTCCTGACCGGCACAGTGTCGGACTTGGATGGCAAATTCAGCGTCGAAACACCCTCCGACGCCGAATACATCCACATCTCCTGCGTCGGTCACGAGGTGTTCTATCAGAGAATCGCCGACGTCTTGAGTTTTGACAACATCGTGCTCCACACGCAGACCACCGAACTCGACGAAATCACCGTCAAGGCCATCGCCCCCAAGACGCAACTCAAAGACGGCGCAATGGTCACCAACGTGCAGGGTACAATCTTGGCGCAGACCGGCAGCACCACAAGGATGCTCAGCAACGTGCCGGGAATCATCAAAAACCAGGACGGAAGCATCGAGGTAATCGGCAAAGGCACGCCCGAAATCTACATCAACAACGTCAAAGTACGCGATATGAACGAGTTGGAAAGCCTCTCGCCCGAAAACATCAAGAGCGTGGAGGTAATTTCCTCACCCGGTGCACGTTACGCCGCCGATGTCAACGCCGTGGTACGCATCACGACTCTCAAACCCGTGGGCGAAGGATTTGGTTTCACAGCAGAATCGTATTTCTATCAGGGATTTGAGTATGGTTCGAGGGCAATGCAGGAAAAATTTGACTTCAACTACCGCAAAAAAGGGTTCGACCTCTTTGGCGGAATCCGTTACGACTACAACCCCAAACTCGGTGGCACTCAGGAGATTTACACCATCAACAACTCCAACCACCGTTGGGAAACCTACAACAAATACGACGGCTACAACCGCTACGACTATTTCCCGACACACATCGGCGTCAATTATCAGATAGACGACAAAAACTTTGTGGGCGCAAAATTCACACACAGAACCGTCCTCAACCGCGACGACCGCAGACTCAACTACATCGACGCACTCTGCGACAACGAGGCTTACGACCACCTTGCGACTTCCACCCGCGAGACACTTCCCGACGATTACGAAAACGACCTCAACCTCTATTACAACGGCAACTTGGGCGGTTTTTCGGTGGATTTCAATGCTGACTTCGTTTACAACCCCACCACAAAATTGACCCACAACACCGAAACAAGCAACAATTACGAGGAGCGCGATTTCACAGTCAACAACGACATTCTCAACAAGTTGTCAGCGCAGAAACTCGTACTCGGACACTCTCTCCTTGGCGGACACATCGACTTTGGCGGCGAGACCACCCTCACCTACCGCACCGACGAGACCGCAAGCGACGCGGAGGCATACGTGCAGTCGGTAAAGAGCAAGACCACACAGAAAGGCTTCGCCGCATTTGCTGAATACGGATACACCATCGCACAAAAAATCAACCTCAAAGCCGGCGTCCGTTACGAGCATATCGACCTCGATTATTACAACAATGGCGAACACAACGACCTTGCATCACAGGTCTATGACGAAGTGTTCCCCTCGTTTTCGGCAGACGCAATGTTTGGCAAATTTGGAGTGCAATTGTCTTACAATGAGAAGATTTCGCGCCCGTCGTACTTCGCAATGAGCAACAATGTGCTGTACGCGAGCCGTTACCTCCAGCAGACCGGCAATCCGACCCTCAAACCCACCATCCGCCACAACGCCGAACTCACCCTCTCCTACTTGGTGGTACAAGCAAAACTTTTCTACACGTACAGCAACAACGCCTATCTGCAATATCAGATGGTCAACGAGGCCAACCCTGAGTCAGAAATCCTGAAATTCATCAACCTCAATATGCCCACGGCAGGCGTTCAGGTAGCGGCACAGATTCCATTGGGCATTTACCGTCCTACATTGGTCTTTGTGGCTAACAAACAATGGATTGACGACATCGAGTCCAATGGCAAAACCATCGACCTCACCCATCCTCTCTACGTTATGGTTTTCAACAACGCCTTAAATCTCAAAAACGGCTGGTCATTTGAGCTCAACAGCAACACATATTTCAAGCACGGCAACCAAGAGTTTGTGGAGCTCATCAACAATATCTGCAACGTTGATTTCTACATCCATAAGTCGTTCTTCAACAATTCGTTGTCACTCGAAGCCGGTGTTTCCAACATCCTCGACAAGTGCGACCAATCAGTCCTTCTCTACAAACAATCTGGCTACCTGCAGCAGGATATGGATCAGGAACGCAATTTCAACATCCGCCTCAAATACACCTTCAACCCCGCCAAGAGCAAGTACAAAGGCACTGGCGCAGGCAATGCAGAGAAGGAAAGGCTATAATTTTGGCACCGCCCTCCCCTCGCGGAACTCACCGAATTTTATGACGCTCGTAAACATAATCTATCATCATTAACACCCAAAACATAGATAAAAATACAAAAAGAGGAAAAAAACATTCAAAATATTTTGCTCCGACACAAATTATTCATAATTTTGTCGGAGTTATTTTCGTCAACCAACGCAATGCTCTAAAATTTTTAAGAGAATATTTAACCATTATTTAACTTACGCTACAATAATAATTGCTAATATTGTCGGATAAATAACTAAAGAATGTTTATCAACCTCTATAACCAGACCATCAAGGTCTTCTTTGCGGACGTCACGCCTGACATGGAAGATACACGCGACGAGTTACGCGTGATTCTCCATCGTGCTGGCATGGAAATAGTTGATGGGCGCGAGGTGTCGTCTAAGGAGCTATTGGACACGATGCAGCAGACCGATTGCAGCGTCCACCTACTCGGCAAAACCGACATTTTCGAGGAAGATGCCAATAGTTCGTTGGCAGGGCAGCAATACAGTGCCGCCAAAAATCTCTGCTCCGACCGTTTCAAGATGTTCGTCTGGAATCCGCGAGGCCGCGAAAACCGCAGCAAATACATCAACAAGGTCCGCCGCGACATCGAGGAAAATATCATCTATTCCGATAGGCCGTCGCCAATTGTATTCGTAGAAGACATCCGCAATATAATGACTGTCAAGCAGTCGGCGGTACAGGAGACCGTGGCATCCGACATTTTTTTCCTATACAACGACCTCGACAACGACACCGCAAACGACATCTGCACAACGCTCGGCGACATCCGAAAAGTCACCAAACTCGGCATCAGTATGTCGAGCGAGGTGG
>JAFXMJ010000270.1 GCA_017530465.1 Bacteroidales bacterium | reverse complement strand
TAGGCCACGATGTGCGCTCGTCGAAACAACCGAGATTTTCAAGAATCTGACGGTCAGGAATTTTGCGCGAAATCTTTGCAACGCTGCAAAAGTTATCGAAGTTTTCGAGGTCGATTTCTTGCAGAAGATCCACATTGTATGCGGGCGTGTCGTCGTAATGGACGCTGTTGCACTCGCGGAAAAAATCGAGGATTTCGTTTCGTGTGCGGAGTTTTTGGGCGTTGGGAACTTGACGGACAAAGACACTGCCACTACAAATGTAAGGTTTGTCCTTGCCTTCGGGAATATCAATTACCCAAACAGTTTTGCCCTCAATATCAACGCCATACAACTCGAAATCGACTTGCGGCGAAATCTCGCCAATGGTATCTGTTATTGCAGAACGCTTGCTATTTGAAATGTTGCAACCAACGATATTGCCCTTGTCGTCCACGCCAATAAAAATGTATCCTCCGTGCGCATTTGCAAAACTGCACACCTCCTCCGACAGTTCGCGCACCTTAGCCGGAACTGCGGATTTGAAGTCAACTTTGTAGCCTTCGCCCTGATTAACAAGGTATTGTATGCGTGATGCTGTAATCATAATGGATTGTTTGTGTCGCCAAAGGTACAAAATATTCGAGGGAAATGCAAGAGTTTCGACAGTATAATCAACCCATCCCGCAAAAAAATCCCAACTTTTTCTCCGTTACGCAAAAAGATTGCGCACCGCACTCATACCTTTGTAGCGTCAATCAACACCAATTAAAAACGAAGCCATTATGAAAATCATCACAGGACAATACAACACCGCCAAGGTCTTCACCGACACATTGGAGGAAACGGCGGAGCAACAAATAGAAACTCTTTGTAATCAGGAGTTTACATCAGGGGCAAAAATCCGTCTGATGCCCGACGTGCATACGGGCGCGGGCTGTACCATCGGCACTACAATGACCATCACCGACAAAATCGTCCCTAACCTCGTGGGCGTTGACATCGGTTGCGGTATGGAAACCGTTGTAATAAAGGCAGGTACAGAGCCGAGCGACAATTTCAATCCCGCGAAATTGGACCAAATCATCCGTCAAAAAATTCCAAGCGGCCGCAGCATCCGCAAAAAGCCTCACAAGTACGCCAAGGAAATAGATTTCAGGAAGATACGCGGCGTCCTTGACAAAAGTCGCGCCGCGCACAGTATCGGCACACTTGGTGGCGGCAACCATTTCATCGAGGCAGACCGCGACGACGACGGCAACCTCTATCTCGTTGTCCATTCGGGCAGCAGGCACGCCGGTCTCGAAATCGCCAACTATTACCAAAAGATGGCGCAGGAACAACTTCGTCGCAACCACATTACAGACATCCCCGACGATTTGGCGTATGTAAGCGGCTCATTGTTTGACAATTACATCAATGATATGGAGATAATGCAGTATTTTGCGATGCTCAACCGCAAGGCGATGATGTACAAGATAGTCAAAGGTTTTGGCATCAAGGAGTACGACATTTTGGAGCGGTTCACAACAATCCACAATTACATTGACATCAAAAATATGATACTCCGCAAAGGCTCTGTGAGTGCCCAAAAAGGCGAAAAGATTCTGATTCCCATCAATATGCGCGACGGCAGCCTCATCTGCATCGGCAAGGGCAACGAGGATTGGAATTGCAGCGCACCACACGGAGCGGGACGCATTATGAGCCGCAATCAGGCAAAGGAAATAATTGATATGGAGGATTTTAAAGCCTCGATGGAAGGCATTTACTCCACCTCAATCAACCGCAACACCATCGACGAGGCACCAATGGCGTACAAGACTATGGATGAAATCCTCGCCAACATCGGCCCCACGGCGGAAGTAGTCAAGGTAATCAAGCCGATATTCAATTTCAAGGCGGGTAAGGAGTAAAATTTTTGCAATTATTTTTGGCAAATCCAATATTAATATCCATATTTGCAAAAAGAAAAAACGATATGGCGAAGCACCCTAAATACATCAATCCGGCGACGGACTTTGGGTTCAAGAAAATCTTCAAGGACGAGGAGATAACACGCGGATTTCTCAATGCCTTGATGAAGAAATTCAATCCCGAAATCCACATCGCAAAAGTTGACATCACCGACGGCGAGGCTGACGATTCCAACAAGAACTCACGCCGCGTCGTCTATGACGTGCATTGCGTTACCGACACCGAGGAGGAGTTCATCATCGAAATGCAGAACGACTCGCAGGAGTTTTTTGCAGAGCGCATAGTGTATTACCTTGCGCGGTCGGCGTCGCGGCAACAGGAAAAAGGGCTTGTCGAATACACCGACGAAAACGGCGAAATCAAGAAAAAGCCTTGGGACTACCGCCTCAAAAACATCTACGGCGTATTCTTTATGAACTTTGAGGACACGGCTCATCCACAAGCACTGTCGCATTTTGCACTGATGGAAACTACAAAACATTACAAGGACTCCGACGTATTTCAATATTGGAAGATACAGATGCCGTTTTACCGCAGGATGAAGGAATCTGACTGCAAAAACGACCTCGACAAATGGATATTTAACCTATCAAATATGCAGGAAATGGAAACGACATTATCATTCACCAACGAGATACCGCTCTTTATGCGCCTCGGCAAAATCGCCTCGTACTCCAATCTCAGTACGAAGCAACAGATACAGTACGACGACAGTTACCACAATTATATGTGCTACCTCGGACAGATGGACTACAAGTTGAAGCAAGGCATAAAGATAGGTAAAGAAGAAGGTCGGGCGGAAGAGAAAATCTCTATGGCTCGCATTATGAAATCTTCCGGCGAGCCTGTGGACAAAATCGTCAAATACACCGGACTGACTGAGGAAGAAATTAACAATTTATAAAAGGGAAACAATACAACGGCTGCCGTAGTGGAGGAGTTCTTCGTTTCAGAGGTAGATGGGAGGTAACACTCCGTCTATAAGTAAAGGCCTCCGCGCTTGTTGCGCCGTTTTTTTTGTTTAACCAATTAAAAATAAAACTGTTATGAAGTTTGATTCGATGCTCAAAGGCGATGCGATGCAGAATTACGAAGGCGGCGAGGCCTTTGCAATGACACCCGAAATGGAACTCTACACCGCAGTTGTAACGTCCTCGCTCAGCGACAAGTTTTATGAGAAAAACGACGAGCGGATGTGGCGCATTTTTAATTTGGTTAAGAAAGTAACGCCCGAATTTGTGGCAAAACTCGCCGTCTATGCCCGCAACGAGATGAACCTCAGGAGCGTGCCATTGTTGCTCACCGCACTCCTTGCAAAAATCCACAGCGGCGACAATCTCGTATCCCGTACCATCGACAAGACCGTCCTCCGCGCCGACGAAATTATGGAACTCCTTATGTGTTACCAAGTTTGCAACCCTCAGGACGGCGAGAAAAAACTCAAAAAACTTTCGAGGCAAATCCAAGAGGGACTCAAAAAAGCCTTCAACCGTTTTGACGAATATCAGTTTGCAAAATACGACCGCGACACCGTGGTGAAACTCCGCGACGCGCTTTTCCTCGTTCACCCCAAGGCGAAGGACGCGCAGCAACAGGAGATTTTTGACGAGATTACAAACCGTCAACTGCAAATCCCCTACACTTGGGAGACCGAACTCTCAGCCCTCGGTCAGCAACGATTTGAAACCAAAAACCAAAAACAATCCGCC
>JAFXMJ010000269.1 GCA_017530465.1 Bacteroidales bacterium | reverse complement strand
CTCCGTGCCGTAGAAGATCCTCGTCGTCGGCCCGGATTTCATGTCAGAGTAGTAGACGGTGATCTCCTCCGGATCCAGGGCGTTTGCCAGCCTCCGCGCCTCCGTATCCGTGAGCCGCCTGCACCGCAGCTTGAGGACGCGCTTCAGGATGATTGTCAGGCTTTCATCAAGAAACTCAACGAACTGAGTGACAGGCAGTTCCGTCTGCCTACTGAGGCTGAATGGGAATTTGCGGCAAGAGGCGGCAACAAGAGTTTGGGTTTTAAGTATAGCGGCAGCAACGATTTGAGTGAAGTGGCGTGGTACGGTTTTTATGATGATAACGATAACAATCGCACAATCACGGAGTTTACCTCAATGCCGGTTAAACAAAAAAAGGCAAATGAACTTGGACTTTACGACATGAGCGGTAATGTTTACGAGTGGTGTCAGGATTGGTATGATGATTATACTTCGGGGAATGTTGATAATCCAACGGGTCCATCGTCGGGTTCTTCGCGCGTTCTCCGTGGTGGCTCGTGGAGCGGCCGCGCCGAGTACTGCCGCGTATCCTACCGCAGCGGCCACAACCCAGTCAACGGGTACTCCGACTGCGGTATGCGCCTCGCCCTGCCGTGCTCGCCGTTCCCCAGTTAAAAAACATTGACATTCCGTCTTTTTTTAAGCTGAAAAGGCGGGAAGGTAGGCAAGAAAAAAGGTTACAATCAAGGTCTGCCGAGTGCGCCCTGCGGAGCGGGCGCGACGAGGCAGACCGAGAGAAAGAAAAAGAAAGTACCGGCATTTTTGTCATTAATTCTGCCATTCTGTCCTACTTTTCCGCCATCTTGTCATCAAAAAGTTCCTTGGCACGCACTTTGCTAATTCTGTAATTGAACGAGCAGTCCGGCAACAAATCTTACCGAACCCTACTCCGTAAAATAAATGTTTAACAATTTAAATTATAGGAGATTTCTATTATGGGAAAGATCGGAAAAGTGCTTAAACCTAAACAACACACTGAGAAACACCACAAACACGTAGCCGCCTACGAGCAGAAGGATGCGGCTGCCGCAATGCCAACCGAAGAAGAAAAGCACAAGAAATAGCGGAGCACTGCCACTCGCAATGAGCAATTCATAATTCATAATTCAAAATTCATAATTGGGCATCCGCCGGATGGTAACTGTGAATTGTGAATTATGAATTATGAATTTTTTTGTTTTTAGTTTTCAATCAAGTCCATTCCGCAGGCGGGACATTCGCCGGGCTGGTCGGAGGAGCCGTCGCGGTTGGGGCAGACGTATTTTTTGTTGAGGTCCACTGACTGAGTGGTCGTGGCGGGCTTGGCGGCGGCGTCGTCAGCCTTGGGGGCGTCGGATGCGGGTGCGGCGGATTGCTCCGTGGCGGGCTTGGTGTCGGTGGAGGCGGGGGCGTTGTTTGCATTGCCGCCGCAGGACGACATAGCGGCTGCGATAGCCAAAATGCCGATTACGAGTAAGGATTTTTTCATTTTTGCGTGTTTTTAATGATTATTATCTAAATTTGGCGCAAAGTTACAAATAATTTCTGTCAATATGTGTTTGTATTTGTTAGTTTTAATGTTTATATTTGCAAAATAAAAATTGCTACTCAAAATGAAACGTAAGTTGCTCATAATCATATTATTGGCGATAATAATGCTGCCATCCTGCCAGCGCAACAAGTATTCCGGGATGCATATCGACTCGGAAGACGTGGAGGGTTATGTGCAGACATATACCGTCATTGCAGATAGTTACAAGGATTTTTTGCTCTACATCGATACTCATAATGTGGTGGATACCAACGAGATAAAAGATTATCCATCGTTGATGTACCTGCTTGGCAGGAATGGTTTTCTTGATGTGGAGTATTTTATGTATGTGCACGGCAAGCTGCATCCCGTGGTCAACGCGATAGCCGCGCATCCCGACGAGGAGCGTTATCCGGGTCTCGGCACGGCAGATTCCGCTTTTATGGAGACTATGGAGGCTGGCGAGAGGGAGTACCGCAAATACCTCGACGACAGCACGTTGGACGAGGACAAGAAGGCTTTTTACCGCAATTGTATTTCGCAGATAGAGACCACAAAGGTGGATCTCTTCAATAAGCAGGAAAAAAACAAGGCGTGGCTCTCCCTGATTCGCGGCGAGATAAGCGGCGACCTGCAACTTTCCGACAACGACATTATGCTCCTCACTAACCTTGAACGCGACATTCCAAAACTCTGATATTGGCGATGAGGCATCTATTGACATACGTATTGGCGGCAATGATTGTTGTATTGCAATCCTGCGACAACGAACATTTGCCCGACTTTATGAAATCTGAGGGCGCATTGGTGAGCGACACAATTACAATTAACCCCTATAAAAACCTGATTATCAACAACAACTGCCACGTCGAGCTTACCCGTGACTCCCGTGACTACATCGTCGTAGAATATGGCGAAAATCTTATAAAAAATGTAAGCATCGATTTTGATGAGGCGTCGTCAAGTGTCTCTGTATCAGACGATACCAAATTTGGAATGGTGCGCAACAATCAGCCTGTCCCTATTATAAAGTGTAATTTTTCACTTCTATGCAACATTTTTGCCCACGCAAGCGTTATTATCAGTAGTGATGACAGCGTGGACGTGCAGCAGTATGTGTTTGACGGCTTCATCGGCGGCCTTGATGTGGTGAGCAATGCTCCTCAGCTGAGGCTCGAAGTGGCGGACGGCACAGGCACTTACAAGATTTCGGGCAGAGCCGATTGCTTGGACGTGGATGCGCGGTATACCTCGATAGTGGACGCCGGAGGACTTGCGGCGAGGGTGGCAAAGGTGGAGAGTCATTCCACCGGCAATGTCACCGTCAATGCGAAGGACACCGTTTACGCCGAGATTCATCACACTGGCGATGTTTGTTATAAGTCCGGGGCGGTGCCGGTGCTGGTTGTTAAAAAAGGAAAGGGCAGTTTGCGCAAAATGGATTGAATGTTATGAAGGCATTGTTAATATTTGCGACGTTATGGATGATGACCCTTTCGGCGGCATTGGCGCAGCAGGGCGGGCGCGACACTTATTGGAGCGTCGATTATCTCCGTGGACCGGTTTACGACCACAGGAATTTGGCGGCTGCATTGCAGCTTGGGACCACGCAGGGCGTAGGTGTCTCGTACCTCAGGCGCGTGGACGGCAGCGAGCCGTGGCATCATTACTACCGCCGTCCGAAACTTGGATTGGCGGCGTATTACGAGGATTTTCACTATCCCGAGGTGCTGGGCAAGGCAATGTCGGCGGCGTTGGTTTCCGACTTCCACATCGTCGATAGGAGGCTCTTTGATTTTGACCTTAATATTCAGGCGGGTGCGGCGTATCTGACCAAATGTTTTGATGCGCAGACCAACAACCTCAACCGCGACATCGGCGCGAAGGCGGCGGCGTTTTTCAGGTTTGGATTTGAGCTTGTGGCGATGCCGGAGAGCCGTGTGTCGTATGTGGCGGGATTGAATTTCGTCCATTACTCCAACGGCGCGATGAAGTTGCCAAACCTCGGATTGAATCTCTGCCAGCTCAACATCGGGGCGCGTTTCCGCGTCAACAAGGATTTGGCGCAGGTGCGTGAGATAGACGCCACTTTGGCGGAAAACCTCGACCGCAGATGGCGGTATCAGGCTTTCTGGTCGTTTGGATGCAGGGAGCAGGGCACGCCGCTCGGCGACAAATACCTTGTCACCACGATGGCTTTCAATTGTTTGAAGCCAATAACAAGGAAGTTTGTGGCGGGCGTCGGCTTCGACCTGATGCGCGACGGCAGCGAGGCCAACGACCTTGACGGCGACTGCGGCTTTGCGGAATTGATTTCCGGCGGCATTCATTGCTCGGCGGGATTGGAGTTTGGCAAGGTTTATGCAGCGTTTGAGATAGGGGGCTACCTGTTTAGCAAGGTCAAGGACACATTTGATATGTACGACAGGGTGAGTGTCAATTATCAGGTAGGCAAGAGGCTGATTGCCCACGTCGGACTGAGGACATTCCTGATGAAAGCGTACTATATAGAGTGGGGAATGGGCTTCCAGATAGGCTCTATTGGTACTGATAAAAAAAATTGATATTTTTTTGCGTAATTATTCGGATAATTCAAAAAAAATCATCAATTTTGCAGCGTGAAAAGGATTATTAATTTGTATAACTACAATCGTATTATGAATTATCTTAAAACAGTGTTTGTAACATTGGGTATTGTGTTGGGTTGCAGCGTTGTTGCCAACGCGCAAACATCTGGCGCAGAGACTGTTGCTATGGCTGATGCCTCGGCAGCAGAGAGCACCGTTACGGAGAGCGATGCCAGTGCATCCCGCGTTCACGTATGGCCGGAAGTGTCGTCCATCAAGATTATGGTGGATGTAGAGAAGGCAGACACCGTGCAGATTTACAATGCAATGGGTCGCCTCGTGAAGACGCAGAGGGTTGAAAAGGGACAGGGTGTCAACATCGAGACTCTCATTCCCGGCCTTTATACCGTAAAGGTAGGCGGCAAGACTGGTGCGTTTACCAAAGAATAAATGACTTCCCTTCGGGGGTAAAGGTATATGGAGTATTTTATAGGATACGCCTACGGCAATGGTCAAACCGTTGCACGTGGGCGCTCCGGCTTCTCCCCGCTTGCGATCATGTCGAACCACCTGTGTTTCAGTATCAGATGCAGAACTTTCATGGCTTTCATGCTGTTTTACGTTTTTGTTTCCTGGCTTTCCTGAAGTCCTCGG
>JAFXMJ010000268.1 GCA_017530465.1 Bacteroidales bacterium | reverse complement strand
TATTTTTTTCAAAACACGAGGTTAATGTAATAATTAATAGAATTTTTATAATTGTATTTAACTTTTTCATTTGTGTTCATTTAATTTGTTGCAAAGGTAATATTTTTTAGTTAAATGTCCAAATTTCAAAACATTGCATTGATGCAACAATTGTTTCATCGGTGCAACAAATGATGCATACGTGCAATATATGCGGAATTTTGTTGCATTTTTGCCTATTTTAAATTGCAATCGTTTGATTTTGATGCACTTGCAAATTTTGCCATGCAACAGGGGCTTGACAGATGTTTTTTTTGATGTAACTTTGCACCAGACAAAACAACAAAAGCGAACACAAAATGAAGAAAAAGATTTTTAGCTATTTATTTGTTGCCGCATTGTTGATGTCGGGAATCTGGCCACCAGGTTCGCGTGAGCCAGTTGGCAAACGAATCCCCATCCCCGGCAAACCACCAATCATCGTGGTATTCCCCGGCAGCAAGTAAGCAAGAGATTTTTCTCCGTTTTCTCAAAAATGGAGCGGTAGTAAGCCGAAAGTCCGTTAACGAGTAGGCAAAGAAAACAGCACAAAGCATTGCCCTATTAACGGTAATTATTCTGTCAATGACTATATTGTACACAATTTTAATAACTATTTGATTGATTACAAGAAAAAACTAATGAGAAAATGAAAAAGTTTTTTACTACATTTATTTTTCTTATGTTCTTTAGTGTCAGTGTTTTTGCGCAGTCCATTTCGGGCAGTGTAAAAAAGACTGACGGCGAGGCGGTGCCATTCGCCAATGTAACGCTTTATTTTGCAGCCGATTCCACCAAACTTTTTGGCGGCTCGATTACGGATTTTGGTGGCAACTACGCAATCGATGACATCAAGCCGGGAGTGTATTTCCTTGCCGTATCTTCAATCGGCATCAAGACAATACGCGAAAAAATCTCGGTTTCCGACACTTCCAAAATTATCAAGAATTTTGTGGTGGAGGAAGATATGGCAGAACTTTCCGAGATAGAAATCAAGGATTACCGCACCAAAAACTTCACGGATCACAAGGAGTTCACTTTTTCAAAACAACAAGTGGAGAAGGCCTTTGACGCGAAAGATTTGATGCGCAACGTCAACGGAATCAAAATAGACCCTGTATCGGGCGATTTGAAATCCAACAAGTCTGGCGACGTAAAAATCTTGATAAACGGCATTTCCGCCACAGAAACAGACTTGAAACAACTCTCTGCCGACAAGATTGCGAAGGTGGAGTATTACACAATCCCGCCCGCGAGGTACGCCGATGCAGGCAGTGTGCTCAATGTCGTTACCAAGGAACTTACCAACGGCATCAGCGGTGGTGTCGATTTGACGCATGCCCTTGCTGCTGGATTTGCCGACGACGAAATATATTTCAACGCTGTCAAGGGCAATAGCCGTTTTTCGTTGTCGTATTCGTTGTCTTGGCGCGATTTCAACGACCGCATCGGCGATGTCAATTACGACTATAAGATTGGCGACCAAGATTGGCGTTATTACCAAAAATTGCATGATAATTTCGGGTACACCGAAAACGAGCCTGTAGTAAAATACACGTACTCTAAGCCTAAAAAAACGACTTTTCAGGCGACATTCAAGCCAAACTATTATACATCTTTTAGCAACGCCAAATCCGATGTGATTTTTGACCGGGGAAGCAGCAGAATTTTGGGAACATCCATCTCCAAATCAGACGAAAAGACCTTCGGACCGTCGCTGGACTTGTATTTGTCAAAAAATATCAGCGACAAGCAGGAACTTTCGTTGGATTTTGTGGGCACATATTATGACCTGACACAAAAGGAAAAAGAAAACGGCACAGACATCGCCGACAATTCGAGCATAATAGCCGACGACATGAATTTGGCAAACAAAAAGAAATCGTTAATCGGAGAATTGGCATACAAATTCAATTTTGCCGAAGATTTTTCGTTCAGTGCGGGCTACAAGGGTACGTTTGCAAGGTCAGACTTCAAGATTTCCAACATTTTGTCGGATTACAAGACCTACGGATATTCGTCGTACAACGAAAACGACTATTTCTACGGCGAACTGTCGGGCAGCGCGGGAGACGCATTCTCATATAGGGTAAGCGCAGGCGGCACTTTCGTCAAAAATGAAAACGACGACGAAAAATACAAGAAATGGATTTTTACGCCGCAGGTGGTGTTGAACTATGACATCAGCGAGACGCAAAACCTTTCGCTGATGTTCAAGTCGCAGCCCAAGGTGCCGTCAATATCAAAGCTCAGCAATAATGCGGAGTTGTTGATTCCAAAAGTGTTGCAAATGGGCAACCCGAAACTCGAAACTTCCAACTTGTACGAATTGTACTTGGAGTACACGTTTTCGTCTGACAAGATAGATTTGGATTTCCAGACCTGTTATGCTCACGAACGCAACTCGTTCAGCTCGTATTACACCTTGGGCAAATACAAAGAGGAAGACTACCTGCTCTCCATCAACCAAAATGCAAAATACTTCAGAATGTACGGCTTGTACTACGACATCTCGTATTATCCCTTCGAGAATGTCGATCTGACACTGAATGTGTATGGATATTTGGTAAGGCATGAATTGGAAAGCGACATCATCGGCAGTCATTCCATCCTTTACTCTCCGTTCTACTATTATATTGAATATAGCGCAGGCGGGTTTGAGATTAGTTACGAAGGCAACATTCCATCTAAAATGCTTTACGGCTCCTCCATTACAGCCAACGAAAACCAAAGCGACCTGTGCCTTTCGTACAAGTTCAGCAACAACATAAAACTGTCTGCCAAATGCTACTGGTTGTTCACAAAAGCTAAATATGAAAGCGAAACTCTGCCGTCGTCATTATTGAGTTACAAATCGGACACGCACATTGACGACTGCAAATCGATGTTGGTTCTTGGTTTCGCGTGGAATTTTTCAAGAGGAAAGTCCATCAGCGTAAAACAAAAATTGCAAAACAAAGATACCGACAAAGGTACATTTTAGCAAAACAACATGAAACTCACACTTCAACACGACGCAATGCAATGCGGAATAGCCTGTTTGTCAATGGTTTTCAGCCATTACAAACGGGCTTATTCCATCGAATTTCTTGAACAGTACGCCCATGCCGATGCCGAAGGAATGTCGCTTCTCGGACTTGCTCAAACCGCCGAAAAACTCGGTCTTCACGCTGTATGCGGTCGAAGCAACCTCAAGGCTCTCAAATCCGCACCTTTGCCCGCAATACTGCATTGGAACCAAAACCATTACGTTGTGCTGAGCAAAATCTCCCGTAACGGCAAGAAATTCAAGGTTTTTGACCCCGGAATCGGAATCGTCAACTACACGGAGGACGAATTTAAAGAAGGCTGGATTTCCACACACTCCAACGGCGAAGAAAAGGGCGTGGTGATGTTCCTGACGCCAACGCCGCAATTTTATCAATCCTCGCCGACAGACCACAATACCCAGCAAAAACGTTCTTTCTCGTTCTTGTTCAACTACTTAAAACAATACAAACTTCTATTTTCGCAAGTTTTCTTGGGGCTTGTTGTAGGCTGTTTGATTCAATTAGCTCTGCCGTTTCTAATGCAGGACGTAGTGGACCGTGGCATCGAAAACCAAGATATTCCGCTCATTTGGTTAATTCTTTTGGGTCAGATGGTGCTGATAGTAAGCGCGACAGCAATCGACTTTATACGGCGGCGACTTTTGTTGCATGTCAGCATGGGAATCAATATTTCGCTCATCAGCGATTTTTTTATCAAGATGCTGAAACTTCCGATGAGGTTTTTCGACGTCAAGCAGACCGGCGACATTTTGCAACGCATCCAAGACCACGAGAGGGTAGAAGATTTCTTGACGGAAAAAACATTGAACGCCGCTTTTTCGTTGTTGACGTTCGTGATTTTTGGCGAAGTATTGTTTTATTACGACACCAAAGTTTTTGTCATATTTTTGATGGGCAGCCTGCTGTATGGATTGTGGACGGCGAT
>JAFXMJ010000267.1 GCA_017530465.1 Bacteroidales bacterium | reverse complement strand
TTTTGGAGATGCCAGAAGTTCACATTGTAATTTCCTGAAATCTTGAATTTTGCGGGTGTCGTTACAAAATAGCCGAGTCTGCTGTATTCGTCGGTAAGAGCAATGGTTTTGCCGTCTGTGTAGGGGGCAATTCCTGTTCCGTCTGAATATTCAAAATAGAACTCGTATTCGCCGGCTGCAAGTGTAACATCTTCCTCTTGTCGGTATTCTAATGCGTTGCCATACTGAACCATATCGATGGTCTTGTCAACGCCATTGCCTGAGATATGAACATACTTCGGCGATGCCTTCATTCCAATAATGTTGTCATTTTTGGGATGCGAGATGATGATGCCTTTGTCATATTGATATGTTGGTTCGCTCTCAAACCAGCCGTCACCGCTTCCGCCCCAACCATAATTGATATGGAACGTTGAGCCTTCAAAGCCGTCCACCATAAACGAGTGTCCGCCACTGCCGTCCGAATTTTTTTGACCACGGATTATGATGGGCCAACCTTTTTGGATGGCTGTTTTGATGTAATTTTCAGAGTTCAAGTCTGATATGGAATAGTAAACAGCGTCATAACCGTATAGTTGGTTCATAGCATTCTGTTGGCTGACATACGTAGTACCAGTGCCACCGTTAGCTGTTACATCGAAATCTGCACCTTGGACGATGGCTATTGCAATCATGAATTCTGCCAGTTTTTCGTCATTGACATTTATCAGGTTGAAGTCTGGTGTGTAATTGCTGATGCTGTAGTTATATTTGTATTTTGTGGTGCCGTTAACGTTTTCTGTGGTGTAAGTGGTCAAAAAACTGTTGTTCGTTGCGGAAAATGGTTTGGAATAGGTGTTGGTGCCTGATGTGGTGATTGTGCTACATGTCTTATAGTAGTTGAGCAATTGACCGCTTGTAATGGAAACACAGCCAATGACCGACTGTTCTGAATTACCTGCACCTAAATCAATTGTCGGACACATGTCGTTCCACGGTGCGGTCTGATTCCACTGTGTCCTAAGGAGCGGGCCATACGTCGGAGATGCTTCCTTAGAGAGCGACTTCTTCGGCGACTTGTCGAGTGAGAGAGCCGCGTAGTAGTCCAGGAAGTCCTGGAACGCGGGGGGCAGGTCGGTGATGTCGAGGGTTCCCTCGCCGTTGGCGATGACGGCGTTGCCGTGGTAAATCACCCAGCCGTCAGCGTTCTGGTAGATGTTGACGTTGCCCTGCGTCAATATCAAGTTGCCGCTCTGCGCCGATGCCGTGCCCGAATATAGGGCGAAGAGCAATATGGCAAGCAGGGTCAGCAAGCGTCCGCCGACGTTCTTTGCGTAGTTACTTTTCATAGTCAATAGAGATTTATGATTTTTAACAACTGCAAATGTAACATAATTTTTGTAAAAAAATGCCTTTTCGTAATTTTTTTTTCATATTTATGCTCGGCAATTTCAATTATCACCGAATTTAACAGATGAAACAAATTTTTAATCACTGCTAATTAATTAAAAATCAACAAGTTGAATTTTAATACGAATTGAACGAATACTAACTTTATTGAAAAAAAATACCGCCGAGGCAATCGGTTGCCCCGGCGGTATTTTTATAATGTCAAATAGGTTGCAAAACTATTTCTTGGTGTATTCGTCTTTCTTAGACCTGTCTTCCTCGGCTGCTGCCTCCTTGTTGTTTTTGAGGAAGTCGTAGGCAATTGGGGATGCCACGAATACCGAAGAGTAAGTACCAACGATAGTACCGAGCATCAAGGCGAACACGAATCCACGGATTACCTCGCCGCCGAAGATGAAGATTACCAACAATACGAAGAATGTGGTGAGCGAAGTATTGACGGTACGGGAGAGTGTGGAGTTGATAGCCTCGTTCATGTTCTGCTTGAGCGAGTTGCTCGGACGCAGACCGATGAACTCACGTACACGGTCGAATACTACCACGGTATCGTTGATTGAGTAACCCACAATCGTCAAGATTGCCGCAATGAACGACTGGTCGATTTCCATAGAGAACGGCATCAAGGAGCTGAACAGCGAGAATACGCCGAGCACGATGATGGTATCGTGTACCAACGCCATTGTTGCGCCAAGGCCATACTGCCAGTTCTTAAACCTTATCAAGATGTAGAGGAACATCACGATGAGCGAAATGAAGATGGCGATGGTAGCCGACTGCTTGATGTCGTCGGCGATGGTAGGTCCTACCTTGGACGACGATTGGAAGCCGTAGTTTTCGACGCTGTCGTCGGTGGAGAGTACGGGAGTGCCGTTGTTGACAACAAAGCCTTGCAAGAACATTTCGCGGGAGATGTTTTGAGTCTTGTAGAGCGATTTGAGCTTGTCGTAGAGGATGGTCTGTACTTCAGAATCTACGCCGTCGCCTTCGTCGTTGATGCGGTATTTGGTGATGATTTTTACCTGATTTTCAGCACCAAAGGTCTTTACCTGCGGCTCAGAGCCAAAGCTCTCGGAGAGCAATGCCCTCACGTCGCCGGTGGATACCTTGTCGTCGAATTTCACTACGTATGTACGACCGCCCACGAAGTCAACGCCTTGGTCGAAGCCCTTGATAGCCATCGATGCGATGCTGATGACAATCAACGCACCTGAAATGACGTATGCGGTCTTCTTCATGTCGATGAAGTTGAGCTTGGTGTTCTTGAGGAAGTATTCGTTCCAGTTTTGCCAGAATTTGATATTCTTGCCGCGCTCGAGCAAAAATTCCAAGAACAACCTTGTGATGAAGATAGCCGTTACGAGGGTGGTGATGATACCGATTACCAATGTGGTGGCAAAACCCTGGATGGGGCCGTGTCCGAAGATGTAGAGGATGATACCGGTCAAGAGTGTGGTGGTGTTGCCGTCGAGGATTGCGGAGTAAGAGTTGTTGTAACCCTCCTGGATGGCGAGCGTCATGCCCTTGCCGTTGTGGAGTTCCTCACGGATACGCTCGAATATGATGACGTTGGCGTCCACAGCCATACCCATTGTGAGTACGATACCTGCGATACCCGGGAGAGTGAGCACTGCGCCGAGGGACGAGAGTACGCCCATCAAGAAGAATACGTTGCATACCAATGCGATGGCTGCACCTACGCCTGCCGTGCTGTAGAACAATATCATATAGAGGATGACAATCACAAATGCGCCTACAAACGACCAGAGACCCTGGTTGATGGTAGCCTGACCGAGCGAAGGACCTACGATTTCTTCCTCGATTACCTTTGCGGGAGCGGGAAGTTTACCAGACTTGAGGATGTTGGCCAAGTCTTTTGCCTCGGCTACGGTGAAGTTGCCGGTGATTTGCGAATTGCCGCCGGTGATTTCCGACTGTACGGTCGGGAAGGAGTAAACGTAATTGTCGAGTACGATAGCCACTTGGCGTCCGATGTTGTCCTTGGTGATGCGGCCCCAGGTGCGCGCACCTTCGCCGTTCATTGTCATAGACACCATTGCTGCGCCGCCTTTCCTTTCGTCGAATTCTTCACGTGCATCGGTGATTACGTCGCCATTGAGGGGAGCTGTGCCGTCGCGGTTGGTCACCTTGATGGCAACGAGTTCGTAGCTGCTCTCGTCCTGCTCCATCGGTTTTACACACCAGAAGAATTTGAGGTCGCGGGGGAGCACGTCTTTCACTTGCTGTGCTGCGAGATATTTGTTGACGGTAGCGGTGTCTTTATGATTGGCATAGCCAACAGCTGCGCCGCCGTACCACTGACCGCTCTGGTCAACCATCGGGTGGAGCACTGCGAAGAGCGGGTACTGCTTAATGTACTGGTCGTTGTTCTGTGCGAGGGCGGTGGAATCGGTATCGGAGATAAGATTGTCGTCGCCGCCGAGAAGCGATTTTGTGGTGTCGGCTACTGCGGAAGTGGTGTCGGCAGTTGCCATAGTATTGTTGTCAAAGTCATATCCTGCCTCCAGCAATGTCTTAATGCGCTGGTTGGCAGCCATAATGTTGCTTGCGATTTCATTGTTGTTGTAAGTCTCCCAGAATTCGAGGTTTGCAGTACCTTTGAGGAGGTTCTTTACACGCTCGGGATCCTTGACGCCCGGAAGCTCCACGAGGATGCGGCCGGTCTGACCCGAAAGCTGCTGGATGTTGGGCTGCGTAACGCCAAAACGGTCGATACGAGTACGCAACACGTTGAAGGAGTTGGCGATAGCCGCCTCGCTCTCGTCGCGCAACACTTTGAGCACCTCTGCGTTGGTGGAGTTGAAACTAACTTTACCTTTGAGATTGTAATTGTTGAAGATGGATGCTAACTGACCTTGGGGAGCCACCTTCTCAAAAGCTTTTCCAAAAAGTGTAATGAAGTCGTCCTGACTGTCTTCCTGGCTTTTCTTTGCAAGTTCGAGAGCCTGAAGGAAAGTGGGATCCTGACTATGACCCGAAAGAGCGTTGATAACATCTGCCACCGACACTTCCAAGATGACGTTCATACCGCCCTTGAGGTCGAGACCGAAGTTGAGCTCGTTTTCAAGACATTCCTTATAAGTGTATCCGAAATACACCTTTTGGTTACCGATAGAGTCCAGATATTTGGCCTCTTTCTCAGGATTTCCTGCGGCGTATTCCGCAGCTTTGGACTTTTGGCGCGACGTCACCACCGAGAATGACAGGTGGAAAAGGCAAGCCAAAGCCAATGCAATTGCTAAAACCCTAATTAATCCTTTATTTGACATTTGTTTTTGTTTATATTTTTATAATAATTTGCAAACATTTATATTTTTAGCGGTTGCAAAGGTATTATATTTTTTTCAATCACACAAAAGTTTTTTTATTTTGTGTCAATAATTTTTATGATGTACAATTTTGGCCAGTTTTTTCCGGTGACAAAGAGCCTGTCGCCCGCCTCGTCGTAGGCGATTCCATTGAGCACGTCGGTGGAGGTTGTGCGCAGATTGTCAGGCAGAAGTCCTGTTAAGTCGATGTAGCTCAATACTTTGCCAGTATTGTAGTCGATTTCGGCTATCTGGTCGGTCTGGTAGATGTTGGCGAGAAGGCGGCCTTTCACCATCTCGGTCTCATTGAGCCTCTGCACCACGCCGAGGTTGTCGCAGACTTGTATTGTCTTCATCGGGGACATTCCGTTGGGTTCAAGGAAATAGAGATTTTCGCTGCCGGAAGTGAGCACGAGGGTGTCGCTATTGATGGCTGAGAGTCCCCAGCCTTCGGTGGCGATGCCAAACTCAGAGAGCTTCTGGAAGGTGTTTTTGTCATAGACGAAGCCTACGTGCGATGTCCACGTGAGTTGCATCAGCCGGTCGCCAATCATTGCAAGTCCCTCGCCAAAGTATTCGTGGTCGAGGTTGACGCTATGGATGATGTCGCCGTTGTCGATTTTCACCTTGCGGAGTGTCGATTTGCCTTTGAGTCCCGTGGATTCGTACAGGTATCCGTTTTCATACACAAGTCCCTGCGTGTATGCATCCACGTCGTGCGGGTAGGTAGCTACCACTTTGTAGCTTTTTTTCTTAGGCACAATGTCGGAGTACAGCATCAGCGACTGCGAGGCATATTCGCTCTTGCCGTCGGGCAGGCAGAATTGTATGCTCACAGGCACACGGCCGCACCTCAGCGCGGATGTCGCGATGGTGAATGTAGATTCGCCCTTAGGGAGCGTGGCTATGGTCTTGCCATCTACCTTGATGATTGTGGAATCGGCTGTTACTGTGCCGTCGTCGGTGACGCTTAGGCTGTAATTGTCGCCCACCTTGCCCGTCGATTCGGGGTTTTGGTTGAGGATTTTAATCTCGAAATGCTGTTTTGCTGGTTGTTGCTGCGTGTTGGCTGTGGTGGTCTGCGTGGTGGTGCTACCGCCCGAAGTGCCGCCGCCGCACGATTGCAACGCAAGAGGCAGCAGAGCCGCCATCCACATCGCATTTCGCCTTATATTATAAAGTGTGTTCATAAACTGTGTTTTTTTATTTCGGCTGCAAAGATACACTTTATTTATAATAACAATGGCGTTATCATGAAAAAAAAGTAAATATTAACTTTATGTTAACTTCTTAAAACACCGCCAATTAACACTTGTTCCTATCAAAAAAATCACCCGTTCCGTCAAAAAAATTTCGTTTTTCATAACAATTATTTAATTTTGTAGTTTGTAATGATACACATCATCGTATGAACCACGACAGCATCAACCACGACGGACAAGTCGTAGAAATATCTGGTAGCAAGGTAGTTGCCGAAATTCTTGTGAGCGAGGCATGTGGCACATGCCAAGCCAAAGGCCTTTGTCATACCAATGGCAAGCGCGTCCGCGTGGAGGCGGAGGCGGAGCCAGGGCAGGAATTCAAGGTCGGGCAGCAGGTGAGGGTTTCGTTCACGCCCACACTTGCCATGAGCAGCGTGTTGCTTGCATACGTATTGCCGTTGGTGCTGATGTTTGCAGTGATGTTTACGCTAATTGCAATTACTGGCAGCCAGGACATTGGCTGCGTAAGCGGATTGGCGGTGTTGCCGGTGTATTACACTATATTATATATGCTGAGGCACAAATTGCGACGCAAATTCAAATTCAAAATATTTTAAAACAACAATCAAAAACGAAAAATGGATAATGTAATCGTGATATCCATATTGATATTGGGTGGCATAGCGATACTTGCCGCCGTGATATTGTATGTGATAGCAAGAAAATTCAAGGTGGAGGAAGACCCGCGCATCGACCAGGTGGCGGAGTGTCTGCCGGGCGCCAACTGCGGCGGCTGCGGATACGCCGGATGCCGCAATTTTGCCGAGGCGTGCGTCAAGGACTTCAATGGAAAGGTCTGCACCGCCGGTGGCAACGACGTCATGAAAAAAGTGGCTGAGGTGCTTGGCGTGGAGGCTGTGGCGGCTGATGCAAAAATAGCCGTCGTAAGGTGTCGTGGCAGCAAGGACTGCCGCCCAAAGACCAGCAACTACGAGGGCGCAAAGACCTGCGCAATCGCGAGTGCGACATACGGCGGCGAGACGGGTTGCTCCTTTGGCTGCATCGGACTCGGCGACTGCGAGAGCGTCTGCCAATTTGGCGCAATCAAAATCAACCACGAGACAGGTCTGCCGGAGGTCAATGACGAAAAATGTACTGGCTGTGGCGCATGCGTCAAGGCTTGTCCAAAAGTTGTAATTGAGCTCCGCAAAAAAGCCCCGAAATTCCGCAAGGTCTTTGTATCGTGCATCAACAAAGACAAGGGCGCAGTGGCAAAGAAAGCTTGTTCGTCGGCTTGTATCGGCTGCGGCAAGTGCGCCAAGACCTGCCCATTCGAGGCCATCACCGTGGAAAACAATGTAGCCTACATCGACTTCAACAAGTGCAAGATGTGCCGCAAATGCGTGGAGCAGTGTCCCACCGGTGCCATCAAGGAAGAAAACTTCCCGCCGCGCAAACCCAAGACCGAAGATGCAGCCGCGCCTGCCAAGGCAGAGCAGACAGCTGCACAACCTAACCCCGAAAAAAAATCTGAAAATCAATAGACATGGAATTAAAGACTTTTCAAATGGGCGGCGTCCATCCCGCCGACAAAAAAATCACTGCCGCAAAACCTATCACCCCGCTTGCAGTGCCTCAGACGGTTGCGATTCCATGCGCAATGCACATCGGTGCGCCCGCTGAAATCATCGTCCAGAAAGGCGACAAGGTGAAGGTGGGGCAGCTGATTGCTAAAGCCACCGGATTTGTCTCCGCCAACATCCACTCGTCGGTGAGCGGCACGGTGAAAAACATCGGCCCTGTGGCTGACGCCTCGGGCTACACCAAACAGGCTGTATTCATTACAGTGGAAGGCGACGAATGGGACGAATCCATCGACCGCTCCCCGGACATCAAGCGCAACATTGATGACCTCAAGCCCGAAGACATTATTAATAAGGTGCACGAGGCTGGCATAGTCGGTATGGGCGGCGCAACATTCCCCACGAGGGTCAAGCTGATGGTGCCTGAGGGCAAAAAAGCCGATGCGGTGCTCATCAACGCCGTGGAGTGCGAGCCATACCTGACCGCCGACCACCGTGTAATGCTCGAGAAGGGCGAGGAACTCATGATAGGCACGCAGCTCCTGATGAAAGCCGTCAAGTGCGACCGCGCATACATCGGCATCGAGCAAAACAAGCCCGACGCCATCGAATACCTCACCAAACTCTCAGCCAATTACCCCGGCATCACCGTAGTGCCATTGAAATTGAAATATCCCCAAGGCTCTGAAAAACACTTGATTAAAGCCATCCTTGGACGCGAAGTGCCGCCGCCACCGCATCTGCCGATAGATGTGGGCGCAGTGGTAGATAACGCGGGCACAGCCGTTGCCGTATATGAAGCCGTAATGAAAAACAAGCCGCTCTTCGAGAGGGTGGTGACTGTCACTGGCGACAGCGTGAAAAACCCCGGCAACTTCCTCGTAAGGATTGGCACGCCGATAAGCGCGCTCATCGAAGCCGTTGGCGGTATGCCCGAAGACACCGAAAAACTCATTTCGGGTGGTCCTATGATGGGCAAGGCTATCAATTCGCTCGAAATCCCGGTTGCAAAAGGCACGTCGGGCATCCTGATGCTCCCCAAGTCGCTCGCGCACCGTGGCGAACCCGCCGCCTGCATCCGTTGCGGCAAGTGCGTTGACGCCTGTCCGATGGGTCTCGAGCCATACCTACTCTCAAAACTTGCCAAGCTCAAGAGGTTTGACGACCTGGAGGCCAATCACATCACCGACTGCATCTCCTGCGGCTGCTGTATGTTTGCCTGTCCGTCCAACCGTCCGATACTCGACTATATGAACTTCGGCAAGGGCAAAGTAATGGCAATCATTAGATCACGAAAAAAATAATCATCCTTCCACTATTATAACATCGACAAAATGAGCAATTTGTTAACCATATCGCCATCGCCCCACGCCAAAGGCAAGGAGACTGTCAGCAGCCTCATGTTTGGCGTATTGATGGCACTCGTACCGGCGTTCCTCTTCTCGCTCTACTTTTTCGGAATAGGCGCGCTAATCACAACGCTTGTTTCGGTGGGATTCTGCGTATTGTTTGAGTGGCTGATAGCCAAATACATACTCAAGACCAAGCCGCAAATCTGCGACGGCAGCGCAATCCTCACCGGCGTACTCCTCGCCTTCAACCTCCCGAGCAACATCAACCCTTTCATCGTTATGATTGGCGCATTGGTGGCAATCGGTGTCGCCAAAATGACTTTCGGAGGATTGGGACAAAACCTCTTCAATCCGGCTCTCGTGGGTCGTGTGTTCCTTCTCATCTCCTTCCCGCAGCAGATGACCACCTGGCCCAAGCCAATCGAAAACCGCCTCAACTACTTAGACGCTGTAACGGGCGCAACTCCAATGAGTTTTATGAAACCCAGACCTGAAATAGACCATAGTGCTCTTGATGCAATTCAGCCTGTTGACATGCTCATGGGTGCAATGGGCGGGTCGCTTGGCGAAATTGCTGCATTGGCGTTGATTATTGGCGGCATCTATATGATTTGGCGCAAGATAATCACTTGGCACATACCGGTTTCGATAATTGCCACCGTGGCGATATTCACCTCGCTCGTATGGCTTATTGACCCGACAATGTGCGTCAATCCGTTGTACCACCTGCTCGGCGGCGGCCTCTTGCTCGGCGCTATTTTCATGGCTACCGATTACGTGACATCGCCGATGAGCGACAAGGGCAAGCTGATCTATGGCGTTGGCATAGGTCTTTTGACGGTAATCATCAGACTTTGGGGCAGCTACCCCGAGGGCATGAGCTTCGCTATTCTGCTGATGAACGCCGTGACACCGCTAATCAACAAGAAGTTTAAACCCACCCGTTTCGGCGAGACTAAAACCAAATAACACCATGATAGACAAGAAAAACCCCACCATCATACAGATGGTAGTAGTGCTGTTGCTGATAGCCGTGATATGCTCCGCCGGTGTAGCCGCCATATACGATGCTACCAAGGACACCATTCAGCAGCAGAAGGACGAAAAGGAGCAGGCGTCGCTGAAACTAGTACTTCCCGAACACGACAACGACCCCGTGAAGGATGCCGTTTCAATATCCCTCAATGGCGAGACCTATCAATGTTACGTCGCCAAAAAAGGTGGTCAGCCGGTCGGTTACGCTGTCAAGGCGGGCAATATGAACGGTTACAACGGACATGTGGAGGTTTTGACGGGATTCCTGCCCGACGGCACCATCATCAACACCCAGGCGACAGCTTTGGCGGAGACACCCGGTCTTGGTCAGAAGGCAATTGAGCCAAAATACCACGACCAGTTCAACGGCAAAAATCCCAATGCCTTCCACCTTTGGGTAAAGAAGGACGAGCGTGACGGAAAAAAAGGTGACGTTGACGCAATCTCTGCGGCAACAATCACTTCGCGAGCATACGCTCACGCAGTGCAGACCGCCTACGACGCCCTGATGACCCACCTCGGCAAATCCGTGGAGGCACACTCCGGCGCAACGTCCAATTCCAACGCCAACGAAAGCGAAATTGACAAAGACAAATAATTGAGGAGAGATTTGTTGAGGAAAGATTTATTGAGGAAAGAAATCAACAAATCCCAAAATCATTAAATCATCAAATGAAATGAGCAAATTATCGATATTAACCAAAGGCCTCTTGAAGGAGAACCCGGCATTGGTGCTGATATTGGGTATGTGCCCCACGTTGGGCGTCACCACGTCGGCTATCAACGGCTTGGGCATGGGCCTTGCGACGACGTTTGTGATATTGCTGTCGAACGTCATCATCTCCGCCATCAAAAACTTCATTCCCGACAACGTCCATATCCCGGCGTACATCGTTGTAATCGCCTCGTTGGTAACAATCCTCCAACAAATCTTGGCGGCTTACCTTCCGGATTTGAACGAGAGCTTGGGTCTGTTCATACCGTTGATAGTGGTCAATTGTATCGTCCTCGGACGCGCTGAGGCTTTTGCCAGCAAAAACGGCATTGTGGATTCGGCGTTGGACGGCCTTGGAATGGGCTTCGGATTCACGCTTGCGCTCACGGTATTGGGCGCAATCCGCGAGATATTGGGTTCGGGCGCAGTGTTTGGATTCAAATTTATGGAAGGCGACGGCATCATAGGTTTTGTACTCGCTCCGGGCGCATTCTTGGTGCTTGGCTACCTGATAGCCGTTTCCAAACGATTGTCTAACAAAATTTACAAGAAGGAGGACTAAGCCATGGATTACATTCTCATCATCATCTCGGCGATATTCGTCAACAACGTTGTGCTGAGCAAGTTTCTCGGCATCTGTCCGTTTCTTGGAGTCAGCAACAAGGTAAGCACTGCCGTCGGCATGTCGGGCGCGGTTACTTTTGTGATGGTAATTGCGACGCTCGTGACGTTCTACATCCAAAAACTCCTCGTCAGCATGGGCGTTGAGTTTATGCAGACCATTTCGTTCATCCTCGTGATTGCATCGTTGGTGCAGATTGTGGAACTCGTCTTGAAGAAAGTTTCGCCCTCGTTGTATCAGGCGTTAGGCATTTTCCTGCCGCTAATCACCACCAACTGTACCGTGCTTGGTGTTGCCATCGAGGTAGCGGGCAAAGCGACCTACGGCCCCGCCGAAGCAGCAGTTTATGCAGCTGCCAATGCCATCGGCTACGGTCTCGCCTTGACAATCTTCGCTGGTCTACGCGAGCAACTCGAACTCGCCGACGTTCCCGAAGGTATGAAAGGCGTTCCAATCGCTTTCATCACTGCCGGCATCTTGGCGATGGCATTCATGGGATTTGCTGGATTGGCATAAGGATTCTATACAAAAATGGCTGTCTAAAAAG
>JAFXMJ010000266.1 GCA_017530465.1 Bacteroidales bacterium | reverse complement strand
GTTGTCGACGTAGCACTCCAGGTCCTGCAGCATCCCGCCCAGGCGTATCATCGCCTCGCGAGACTCCTTCCTCGCCTCCCATGCGGCGAGAAGGGCCTCCGGCGTGGGGGCGCTCAGATGCACATCACATGCTACGAAGACGAGAATGTGCAGAAGAGCATGGAAGAACACATTGTAAAGATGTTTACGCTTATGGCGGAGACTGGAAAACTTGTACGTGTTTCCGAGCTTGACATGGGTTACAAGCGTGGTAGTGGTCAGTGGGGAGGCAACAATCTAACCACCGCGCAGGTGACAGCCGAGGAGCATCAGAAGATGGCTGACTATTACGAGTTTATCCTCAACAAGTATTTTGAAATTGTGCCGCCTGCACAGCAGTATGGATTCTGTCAGTGGTGCACAACTGATGCACCCAGCAACTCGGGTTGGCGCAAGAACGAGCCGGTTGGCATCTGGACGTTGAATTACAAAGAGAGAAAGACTGTGTACAAGGGCTTTGCACAAGGTCTTGCGGGCACACAACTTGGTGATGGCGAGCCAAACTCTCTCCAGCCGCTTAAGAGCTACATCGACCGTGACGCACATCCTATTTTCAAGTTTAGTGGTGCAATTGAGGCTTGGGACTTCAATAACAACCAAAAGCTCCGCGACACTATGGCGTTGCATTTTGACGAAATTGTTGCAGGCAACTCTATGAAGTACTCTTCCTGTGTCAATGGCAACGGTGCACTCAACTTTGGCACCGTGAAGGATTTCTGTGAGAAGGCAAAGGCTGTGGGACTTACCATCTACGGTCATACCCTTGCATGGCACTCGCAGCAGCAGCCTGGTTATTTGAACAGTCTCTTGAAAGCAAAAGAGGTTGAGGTGCCGGATGCTGAAAAGGTGGACGTTACCGACTTTACTCTCACCTACGACAAGATTAAGTCATACAATATGTGGCATGACACTTCGCACAAGGACTACACAGTAGAACTTGTAAAAGAGTAATTATAATCAAACAAATTCCTTAATCGGTAGGGGCGTGCCATGGTGCGTCCCTACTTTTAATTATTATAAAAATGAAAAAAATATTGATAGCTGCTTTGTTCGCGGCACTTCTTTTCCCCTCTTGTGGCGACGACGATAACGACGAACCCACACCACAGAACAACAATCCGGAGAATGTTACCCCAGATACCCCCGGTAACGACGAAAACAACAGCAAACCTGACGAAGAAAATAAAAATAACGAAAATAATAAGACCGACGAGGACAACAAAAACATCGAAATCACCATCGATGACGTAGAAATCCCCGCTGACAGGCCCAGGAATATGAAGATTTTCCTGTGCTTCGGTCAGTCCAATATGGAAGGCAACGCCGCTGTTGAGGATCAGGATAGGCAGAACGTCCCCAACAATATGCTCAATATGATTGTAGCAAAGGATGACGCCAAGCATTATGGTCAGTCACGTTACACATGGCGCAAGGCCGATCCGCCGTTGGCAAGGTACACTACGGGTCTCACTCCAGCCGACTATTTCGGACGTAAGCTTTGCGAATATCTTCCCCAGAACGACACCATCGGCATTGTAATGGTGGCAATTGGTGGCTCGGCTATTGAAGGCTTCGACAAGGACAAATGCGAGAGCTACTATAAGAGCATCAAGTTTCCCAACGATGGTTGGCTCAAGGGTTATTTCGACCAGTACGACGCCAATCCTTACAAGGTACTAGTCAAGGCTGCAAAAGTGGCTCAGCAATATGGCAAAATCTGTGGCATCCTTCTTCATCAGGGCGAGAGCAACAATGGTCAGTCCGATTGGCCAAACAAGGTGAAGAAGATTTACAACGACCTCGTCTCCGACCTTGGACTTGACCCAAGCGAATGTCCGCTTCTTGCTGGCGAGACTTTGCGTGAGGATATGGGCGGATGTTGTTCTTGGCACAACACCGTAATCGCCAAGCTGCCCAATGTGCTTCCTAATTCGTATGTAATATCTTCTGAAAGCTGTCCGGGCAAGGACGACGCATTGCATTTCTTGGCATCGGGATACAGAACGATAGGCAGGAGGTATGCATACAAAATGTTGGAATTGATGAACATCCCTTACGAGGAGGAAGTCGAGGAGATATTTGTGGATGAAGACACCGACCCTGCTGGCAAAGTAGCCAAGGAAGATGCCTTCGATTTCTCAAAATTTGACCCCAGCATTTGGGATCAGGGTACTTATGATGCAGATACCAAAACTTTCCAAACCGGTCAGTATGGATTCGCAGGATGGCATTTCGACGAAGGCGCAGATTTTTCCTCTGCGAAATACCTCGTTGTGGAGCTTGATCCAAGTAGCGCGGCAATTGGCACGTATGAATTTTCGTTCCGCCTTTATGACAAGGACGTTTATATTGGTGGTAATGCCGCCATCTTCCGTTTTGGCAGCAACAGCACCGTCAAGATAGACCTTGAAAATATGCGTGGCGAAAATGGCAAAAGGGTGTATCCTACGCACATCTTCTACGCTGGATTCTGGACGATGGGCGGTTCTGACGTGATTATCAAGGACATCCGCTTCGAGAACTAAAAAAATTTTTGCAGTTTCAATTTTTATTATTAATATTGCAAAATTTTTCACAAAACCCAGACCATGGCACTCATAATCAACGAAATTTCCAGGACTTTCAACGAGTACCTGTTGATTCCGGGGCTTACCACCAAGGAGTGCACCCCGGCCAACGTCAACCTTCAGACGCCGCTTGTCAAGTATAAGAAGGGCGAAACTCCATCGCTCTCGCTCAACGTTCCGTTCACATCGGCCATAATGCAGTCGGTGTCGGATTCTAATATGGCGATTGCCCTTGCCAAAAACGGCGGCATTTCGTTCATCTACGGTTCGCAGTCCATCGACGACCAGGCGGAGATGGTGCGCAAGGTGAAGAAATACAAGGCGGGTTTTGTAGTCTCCGACGCCAACCTCACGCCCGAAAACACTCTCGCCGACGTGGTTGCATTGAAGGCAAAGACCGGCTATTCCACAATTGGAATCACTGACGACGGCACTTCCAATGGCAAGTTGCTGGGCATCGTCACCAGTCGTGACTACCGCCCCACACGCGACCCGCAAGACCGCAAGGTCAAGGAGTTTATGACCCCATTTGAGAAGCTCATCGTAGGTCATTATCCCCTCGACCTCAATGAGGCCAACGACATCATCTGGAACAACAAGATCAATGCGCTGCCTATCATCGACGACGATCAGCACCTCAAGTTCTTTGTGTTCCGCAAGGACTACGATTCGCACAAGACGTACCCTCTTGAGCTCCTCGACGACGACAAGTCGCTCCGCGTGGGCGCAGGCATCAATACCCGCGACTATGCAGAACGCATCCCCAAGCTCGTGGAGGCAGGTGTTGACGTCATTTGTATGGACTCATCCGACGGTTTTTCCGAATGGCAGAAAGAGACCATCAAGTGGGTGCGCGACAATTACGGCGAGTCGCTCAAGATTGGCGCAGGCAATGTGGTGGACGCCGAAGGCTTCAACTACCTCGCCGAAGCTGGTGCCGATTTCGTAAAAGTGGGCATCGGTGGCGGTAGCATCTGCATCACACGTGAGCAGAAGGGCATCGGACGTGGACAGGCAACTGCTATCATCGATGTAGCCAAAGCTCGCGACGAGTATTACAACCGTACAGGCGTATATATTCCTATATGCTCTGACGGCGGTCTCGTGCAGGATTATCATATGGTGCTCGCATTGGCTATGGGTGCCGATTTCCTGATGATGGGACGCTACTTTGCGCGTTTCGACGAGTCGCCTACAAAGAAGGTGATGATCAATGGCTCCTATATGAAAGAGTATTGGGGCGAGGGCAGCAACCGTGCCCGCAACTGGCAGCGTTACGACATGGGCGGCGATGCGGCAATGAAATTTGAGGAAGGCGTGGATTCATACGTTCCCTACGCCGGCAAGCTCAAGGACAATCTCCAGGTCACAATCGACAAAATCAAATCGACTATGTGTTCCTGTGGTGTCACAAGCCTCGAAGACCTCAAGCAAAACGCCAAAATCACGCTCGTTTCGTCCACCGGAATCATCGAAGGCGGAGCGCACGATGTGATTCTCAAGGAGCAAAAACAGTAAAAAACGGAAAAAACAGCAAAAAACGACGTTTTTTCACTTGAAAAATGACCCTTGCAAATCTTTGAAAATCATTTCATTGAAATTTTTTTTGAAAAAAGTTTCAAAAAGATTTGGAGGATACTGAAAAATGTTCGTAACTTTGCATCGTTGTTTCGGACTGAAAAACACGATTCAACTGGCAATAATTTGCCGACGATATTTGAGAATAATTTTTGACAGCAAGCACAAGGCGTAAGAAACAAGAACATTGTACCCCTG
>JAFXMJ010000265.1 GCA_017530465.1 Bacteroidales bacterium | reverse complement strand
TGATATGTTGGAACCCATCATTATAGAGGCTACGAGCGACACGCCGCGAGTAGAATTGAACAAGGAGAAAGGCATCTTCAGGTTTGAGGGCAAGTCGCTGCCCGAGGACGTGATTAAGTTTTTCAGTCCGGTGCAGTCTTGGTTCACAGAATATTACAGCGAGCCAAACAAGGACACAGACATCGAGTTTAACCTCGATTACTTCAATTCTTCCACGGCGAGGATTATCGTCAAGATACTCATCGCCTCAGAGGAGCTGCACGGCAAAACGACTAATATGCACGTCACGTGGTATTACCGCGAGAACGACGAGGTGATGCGTGACCGTGGCATCGAACTCAAGAGCGTGGTCAACATCCCGTTCGACATCGTCGAAAGCCATTGAGCGGCAACGGTTTAAAAAGATTCTATAAGGACAGCGCGTTCCGTGTGGATGCGCTGTTTTGATTGATAACAAATATTGTTTAACGCAAAAATTTCCTTGTTTATGGAAACACAAGACCCAATCTCTACCCAAAATCAGGAGCACGCTCAGGCTCCCGATAATGCGAACGTCAACACTCCCGATGCAACTCCTGAGAACGACGCGCCCAAACTGAGCGCAGCCGAACTTCTCTTGCAACGACTCCAGGCCCGCAAGGAGGAGTCTTTTACGCAAATCATCGACGAGGTGCAGAAGGAAGCATCCTCCCCCGCCCCGTCCGACGAACCACAACCCATTGACAATCAGCCTGCCGCCGAAAACAAGCCCGCAGAGGAGCAGGGCGGCGAAGTAGCAATTGACGGTGAAAACACCCCCGCCGAATCCCAAGAGGACGAAGAAGCCACCGAATCCGTGGAGGACTTGGACGCAATCAACTACGCCGAACTCTCCAAGGAAGGACTTCTCGAAGCGTTGGAAAAAATCGTCAACCGCGACGACGTGCACAAGTGCAAGTCTTACGTGGACTACATCAAGACATTGTTCTACAAGCAGATAAACGCCGAAGTGGAGCAGCAGCGCGAAAAATTCATCGAAAACGGCTACGAGCCCAAGGACTTCCGCGCAACGCCCGACCCATTGGAGAACAAGTTTAAGGCTCTATTCGACCAATACCGCGACAAGCGCAACAAATATAACGAACAACTCGAACAGGAAAAGCTCAACAACCTGAAACTCAAGCAGGAAATCGTCTCCAAAATCGAGAACCTGATCAACACCCAGGACAACATCAACCAGACTTTTGACGAGTTCAAGAACCTCCAGAAGCAATGGCGCGAGATTGGCATCGTGCCCCAGGCAGACGCCAAGCAGCTTTGGGAGTCCTACAACTACCAGGTGGAGAGGTTCTACGACATCGTGAAAATCAACCGCGAACTCCGCGACCTCGACCTCAAGAAGAACACCGAGCAGAAAATCAAGCTCTGCGAGCGCGCCGAGGAACTCCTCCTCGAACCCAAAGTGGTGAAGGCGTTCAACGAACTCCAGAAACTCCACGAGCAGTGGCGCGAGATAGGCCCAGTATTCGCAGCTCAAAAGGAAGAAATCTGGGAACGCTTCAAGAAGGCTACCTACACCATCAACAAGAAGCATCAGGACTACTACGCCAACTTGAAGAAGGAGCAGGAAAACAACTTCCGCGCAAAGACAATCCTCTGCGAAAAAGCCGAGGAAATCGTTGCCAAGGACTACCACTCCCGCTCCGAATGGGACGCGCAAAACAAGGAAATCCTCAGCCTCCAGCAATTCTGGAAGATGATTGGATTTGCGCCCAAAAAGCACAACAACGCCGTATATGAGCGTTTCCGCAGCGCATGCGACAAATTCTTCGAGAAAAAACGCGAATACTTCACACAGAACAAGGAAGAGGAGGAAAACAACCTCCAACTCAAAGAAGACCTCTGCGTACAGGCAGAAGGACTGAAGGACTCCACCGATTGGAAGAAGACCACCGACATCCTCAAACGTCTCCAAATGAAGTGGAAGACCATAGGCCCCGTACCGCGCAAGCACTCCGAGGAAATATGGCAGAGGTTCCGCGCAGCCTGCAACACCTTCTTCGACAACAAGAAGAAGCACTTCGACAGCATCGACAAGGAGCAGGAGGAAAACCTCAAACTCAAGGAGCAGCTCATCGCCGAAGTGGAAAACTTCCAATCAGCCGACAGCGACGAGAAAAACATCGCCGCACTCAAGGAGATGCAGAAGCGTTGGTCTGAGATAGGACTCGTGCCAATCAGCAAGAAGGACGCGCTCTACGACCGTTTCCGCAAGGCGATAGATATGCAGTTTGCCAAAATCAACATCGACGAGGCAAAACGCAACGAAATCAAGATGAAGCACCTCATTGAGGCTGCACAGAGCAATCCCCAGGCGTTGGATAAGCTGCGCAACGAGCGCGACAGGCTCAAAGGCCGCCTCGACACGCTCCGCCAGCAGATTGCCCTCTCCGAAAACAACCTCGGATTCTTCGCCAAGTCGAAGAACGCCGACGCTATGATAGAGAGTTTCCGCCAGAAGATGGAGAAACAGAAGGAGGAGGCCAACACGTTGCAAACGCTCATCACCAACATAGGCAGGGCGATCAACGAAGCAGCCACAGCAAAAGGCGACAAGAAAAACTAACAGCACTATATGACACATTATAGTTATGGCAAAAAACACTAAATTCATATTCGTGACGGGTGGCGTCACCTCGTCGCTTGGCAAGGGCATACTTGCGGCGTCGCTTGCAAAATTGATTCAGGCGAGGGGTTACTCTGTTACAATCCAGAAACTCGACCCGTACCTCAATGTCGATCCCGGAACATTGAACCCGTATGAACACGGCGAATGTTTCGTGACCGACGACGGCGCAGAGACCGACCTCGACCTCGGACACTACGAGAGATTCCTCAACGTGCCCACCTCGCAGGCCAACAACGTGACCACAGGACGCATCTACATGTCGGTAATCAACAAGGAACGCAAGGGCGACTACCTCGGCAAGACCGTCCAAATCATCCCGCACATCACCGACGAAATCAAGCGTTGCATTATGCTCCTCGGCAAGCAGGGCAAATACGACGTAGTGGTGACTGAGATAGGCGGCGTAGTAGGCGACATCGAGTCGCTGCCGTTCATCGAAGCCGTTAGGCAGCTCAAATGGGAACTTGGCTCGGACGCGCTCTGCATCCACCTCACCCTCGTCCCCTACCTCGCGGCGGCTGGCGAAATCAAGACCAAGCCCACGCAGCACTCGGTGAAAAAACTCCTTGAAATCGGCGTGCAGCCCGACGTCCTCGTACTCCGCACCGAGCACGAGCTCAATCCGTCCATCTGCGCGAAGGTGGCTCAATTCTGCAACGTAGATAAGAACGCCGTATTTGAGTCGCCCGACCTGCCCTCAATCTACGAAGTGCCGCTCTCGTTCCTCAAGCAAGGACTCGATGAAGTAGCAATGACCAAACTCCGCCTGCCCCTCAAGCAGGAGCCTGACCTCAACGCCTGGAAAGACAAGCTCAACAAGCTCTACAACCTCTCCAACGTCGTCAAGATAGCTGTTGTAGGCAAATACGTGGAACTTCCCGACGCCTACAAGTCTATCCACGAGGCACTCAACCACGCCGGAATGGTCAACAACGTGAAACTCGACATCGAGTGGATACATAGCGAGAAGGTCAACGAAGAGAACGTCGCAGAACTCCTCGGCGAAAAGAAAGCCATCCTCGTTGCGCCCGGATTCGGACATCGAGGCATCGACGGCAAGATAATCGCCACACGCTACGCCCGTGAAAACAACATCCCGTTCTTCGGCATCTGCCTCGGAATGCAATGCGCAGTCATCGAATTTGCCCGCAACGTCCTCGGAATCGCCGACGCCAATTCGTCGGAATTTTTCCCGACCGAAAACGCCGTCATCGACATCATGGAGCAGCAGAAGTCGATTACCAATATGGGCCACACAATGAGGCTCGGCGCGTATCCCTGCCACATCCTCGACAAGGACAGCAACGCCTACAAGGCGTATGGCGAGGAGATGATACAAGAGAGGCACAGGCATCGTTACGAGTTCAACAACAATTACTTGGCGCGCATGGAGGCGAAGGGACTTGTCGCAGTAGGCAAAAACCCCGACAGCGACCTCGTGGAAATCGTCGAAAACAAAAACCACAAATGGTTTGTCGGCGTGCAGTTCCACCCCGAGTACAAGAGCCGATTCGAGAAGCCCCACCCGCTCTTCGTAGCATTCATCAAGGCGGCAATAGAATAATTTCTTGTTATACAACGAATTAAACGAATTATTCAAATACAATTTAGTCTTAATTCGTTTAATTCGTTGTTAATAAAAGTCATTTTGACACGCAATACTGACAGATAATTATAACAAAAAACGCCAAACTGTCACAAAAAAGACTTTGGCATTATGATTGAAAACAAAAACGGGTAAAAAAACGACAATCGAATACAAACCCAAATCTTAAACATCAAATGGACAAAAATACGTTAATCGGAATCACCCTGTGCATTGCGATATTCATCGGCTTCTCCATAATTAACCGTCCAAGCGAGGAGCAGCTGGCAATGCAGCAACGCCAGCGTGATTCCATAGCGCAAGTAGAACAACGTCAAAAAGAGGCTGATTATATGCAGAGCCGCATGCGCGACTCTCTTGAAAAGGCTGCCGCAGCACTTGGCGACACCACACTGTCGGGCAGCAGCGACTCATTGGCATTAGCCAAATACAAGGCGCAGTTTGGCAAATTTGCACCCGCAGCCACCGGAGCTGACAAGGACATCATCATCAGCAACAACAAGATGATTGTAACCATCTCCACAAAAGGCGCGATGGTGAAATCGGTGCAGCTCAAAGACTTCAAGACCAACTCCGGCGACTCGCTTTTCGTGATGAAACGCGACCCGCAAAACGAAATCAACCTCGACTTCTTCGCCGGCAACAACGCAATCTCCACCAAAAACCTATTCTTCACCTACGACGGTGTCAGCGACCAGCAGGCCACTCCCAATTTGCCCTGCAACGCCACATTCCGCGCATACGTCGATAGCAATTCTTGGTTGGAATTTGCATACGCCCTCGCCGACGACAGTTACATCCTCGACTACACCATCTCATTCCACAACCTTGATGGCGTTGTCAACAAAAATTCGAGCTACATCGACCTGACTTGGAACCAATTCCTGCCCGTCTTGGAACGCGGCAACTCCTGGGAGCTCAACAATTCGGGCATCTATTACAAATATGACGGCGATGACGTGGAAGACCTCGGTCTCACCAGCGACGCCGCTGATGAAAAGCTCGCCGGCTCCACCAAATGGGTCGCTTTCAAGGGTCAATATTTCTCGTCAATCCTGATTTCAAAATCGACATTCGCCAACGGACAGCTGGAAATCCAGAAAACCTCCAACCGCGACAATCTCAAGTACGCCGCCTCGCGCCTCTCACTGCCAAGCAACGCAGTGGCTGATTCGATGGCGTTCTACTTCGGTCCCAACAAGTTCAACATCCTCAAAGACATCGAAGTAACACCCGACGACGACCTTGATCTTGAAGACCTCGTGCCGCTCGGATGGTCGATAATCGGATGGGTAAACAGGTTCCTGATAATCCCGCTGTTCAACTGGTTAGGCTCGTTCATATCGAGCTACGGTCTTATCATCCTGATAATCACTCTGATTGTTAAGGCGGTGCTCCTGCCCCTCACCTACAAGTCGTACAAATCGACTGCGGCAATGCGCGTGCTACGTCCGCAAGTGGAGGAACTCAACAAGAAATATCCCAAGCCCGAGCAGGCAATGGACAAGCAGAGGGCAACGATGGAGCTCTACCGCAAGGCGGGCGTAAGTCCGATGGGCGGCTGTCTGCCGATGCTCTTGCAGATGCCGGTGCTCATTGCTCTGTTCCGCTTCTTCCCCGCGTCCATCGAGTTGAGGCAGCAAAGTTTCCTGTGGAGCGACGACCTCTCGGCATTTGACTCAATTTTGGATTTTGGCTTCAACATCCCGTTCTACGGCGACCACATAAGCCTCTTTGCTCTCCTGATGGCGGGCGCGATGCTCCTGCAGACCAAGATTTCGGGTCAGATGGATTCGGGACAGCAGATGCCGGGCATGAAACTGATGATGTATATGATGCCTGTGATGATGCTCTGTTGGTTCAACGACTATTCCTCGGGCCTCACCTACTACTACTTCCTCTCCAACGTCATCGCGATTTTGCAGATAGTATTCATCCGCAACAACATGGATGAGGCGGCAATCCTCGCCAAGCTCAACGCAAAAGTTGCCAAGAACTCCGGCAAAAAGAAGTCGGGCTTGCTCGCACGACTCGAAGAGACTCAGCGCAAGCAAATGAAGGCACTCGAAGAGCAGAAGAAGAAAAAGGGCAAACGATAATTGTAGAGACGCATTGTAGAGACGCAAAATTTTGCGTCTCTACAACCCCACCCCAATAAAAAAATTACCGAAAATTCAGGAATTTAGAATTTTCGGTAATTTTTTTATGTCGAAATTTCTTGCAAATCAAAAAATAACAATCTATATTTGCATCAAATTGTTGCAAACAACAAACCCAAAACGCTATGAAAAAGACACTCCCAACAATTGCCATTACACTCCTGACGACCATCACAGCCGCAACAGCGCAGAACCTGAGCGAAACCACTTGGACATGTCTCAATGAGCAATTATATATAGAAAGCGACGACGGCAACAACATCAAAGGAGTTGATATTGACTGTTTTACAGATGGCGGCGGACTCCCAAGCGCAACGGAAATAAGACGCATTTCTTCCAAAGTATTCATTGTCAACTACACCGAATTAGGACATAAGCAAACTACAAAAAACACTCTTATGTCGGTAGATTGTCCAAAGACCGGCAATACACAATACCTATATCAGGAGAATTTGAACGGCGATTTTTTGCATATTTTGGTAAAACAAGATAACAATGAATACAGCCGAATCCAAGAATTTTACGACGTCATTAATGGCACTTACACCGACAAGGACGGCCAAAAATATGTATTCAACAACGAAAACCTCACCATCGACGGCAAAAGGATGACAATCAAACCAGTGGAAAGTAATTATTCTGGTTATACGAATTGTTTTGAAATAGACGGCGAGACTTATTGTTTAGCAATTTCAGAAACTGGCATCAACATCTACACTGCCGCACTCGATGAAGAATGTTGTGATTGTAATTATTATCCCGACAAACTTTGGGTGAAACTCCGCGCCGACCTCAACGCCAACCAAGGCCGCTGGCAGTTCTCAAACCAGAAAATGATTTTGGAACGCCATCTGCATCGTTATAACAAGAAACTCCTCCGCCTGATGCGCAACGAGATTTATGCCCGCCACGGCTATAAGTTTGCCTCTGCCGACCTCACCGAGTATTTCTCAAAAACTTCGTGGTATCACCCTGCAACCGACAATTCAAAGATAACCCTCTCCCCTCTCGAACTTCTGAACGTCAAAATCATCAAAAACGTTGAAGACAATTTTGGGGATAATTACCAAAATCGTAATATTGAGGAAGGGTTGTAAATTAAACCTTTGCGCCACAACAAACTCTAAACATTAAACTTTAATTTTTAAACATTAAACTCTAATCTTTAATCTTTACTCTACAAACTATAAACTAAACCACCATGAAAATCCTATTTATCGGCGGCACAGGCACTATCAGCACCGCCATCACAGAACAATTGGCTGCCACAAGCCACGAACTCTACATCCTCAACCGTGGCAACAACAACGCCTCGCTGCCTAAAAATGTCCGCGTAATCACCGCCGACATCAACAACGAGGACGACGTGAAGGCAAAACTCAAAGGTATGACCTTCGACAGCGTTTGCGATTTCATCGGATTTGTGCCGGAGCACGTGGAGCGCGACTTCCGCATTTTCAACGGCATCACAAAGCAATACATCTACATCAATTCCGCCTCGGCATACGCTAAACCTGTGCGCAACTACATCATCACCGAGGGCACAAGCCTTGTGAACCCGTATTGGGAATATTCGCGCAACAAAATTGCCTGCGAGCGTTTCCTGATGGACAAATACCGCTACGAGGGCTTCCCCGTTACCATCGTCCGC
>JAFXMJ010000026.1 GCA_017530465.1 Bacteroidales bacterium | reverse complement strand
TACACCGCTTTTCCGTCTTTAATCGTGATAATTTTGTTCGCGCCTTGGATTGTCCGCAGCCTGTGGGCGATTACGAGGACGGTTTTGCCCTTGATGAGTTTTGAAATCGATTGCTGTATAAGTGTCTCGTTTTCAACGTCGAGCGATGCCGATGCCTCGTCCAAAAGGATGATTGGCGCGTTTTTGAGGAAGGCGCGGGCAATTGAAATCCTTTGACGTTCACCGCCCGAAAGTTTCTTGCCGTTTTCGCCGATGACAGTATTCCATTTGTCGGGCAACTGCTCCACAAATTCGGTGCAGTTGGCGAGTTTGGCGGCGGCTTTCACTTGTTCGTCGGTGGCATTTTTGTCGCCGATGCGGATGTTTTCCATAACGGTATTGTTGAACAACGTAACATCTTGGAACACAATCGAATAAAGATTCATCAGCGTTTCGGGATCAATGTGCGAAATGTCCTGACCGCCCACGGTGATTTTGCCCGAATCAACGTCCCAAAATCTTGCCGCGAGCCTTGAAACCGTGGTTTTGCCGCTGCCCGAAGGTCCAATCAAAGCCGTAACTTCGCCCTGTTTTGCGGTGAAAGAAACGCCGTCAAGAATCTTTTTGCCATCTTGATACGAGAACTTAACATCTTGGAACTCAATATCTCCGCCGTTTACTTTGAGTTCCTCGATGCCGGTCTGTTCCTTGTGCAGCAGGATTTCGTTGAGGCGTTCGCAATTGACATCCAACGCGATGATTGCCGCAAAATGTTCCAACGATGTTATCAACGGGTCGTAAATTCGTGAGGCAATCAGCAAAAACAGCAAAAATTCCAACAGCGCGATTTCGCCTGATTTCAAGTACATTGCGCCAAAAAGTGCCGTGGTTGCAATGCCGAATTTCAGGAGCATTTCGGCGTTGGTAACAAAAATTCCCGTGCCGAGTTCGTTCCACAACATTCGTTTTTCAACGTCGTGAATCAGCCGTTTAACTCCCTGAAAATAACTCTCTTGCGCATTGTTTTGACGGATGTCGCGCACGGTTTCGAGACATTCTTGGATTTTTTCGGTCATTTCGACGGCGGCGGCACTCTTTTTCTTGCCGAGTTTGTATTGCACGTTGCGCGAAAAAGCCACGATTATCAGGCTCAGCGGCAACACCCAAACCACCGCCAAAGCCATCTTCCAATTGACTAAAAACAATGCCGCCGCCAATATGCAAGTGCTTATGATTGAGCCGATAAACTGCGGTATGAAGTGCGACGAAGCCTGTTCTATCTGTGCTGCGTCGTCCATCAACGCCGAGGTGAGATCCGCGCTGTCTTTTTTGGCGAAAAACGACAGAGGAAGCCTCCGCAGTTTTTCCGCCAAGGTGATTCGCCTTACGCCGCTCTCCTTGTACGTGGAGAAAAACGACGTGTTGTACTGCACCATTGCCGTTGCAGCCATTATTACAACCCGAATGCAAATGCCTGAAACATATAATGTTCCCTTGCCTTCGAGTGTGCCGCCGATGATGTCCTCAATCAAGAAATACAGCAGCACAACCGGCGAAAACAACGCCAAATTGTAAAATACATTTGCAACCGAGGCCGTTACCATCGACCTCGCGCCCTCATCCGACAGGGCATATTTTTGTTTTAAATTTTTCATTTCATTAATTGTTAATAGTCCATTCCACCGATTTCTGATATTCACCCCACATTTTAGAGTAGATACCGTGTTGATTAACAAGGTCTTGGTGCTTGCCGTGTTCTGCGATTTTTCCGTCTTTGAGGACGAAAATTTCGTCGCAGTCCACCACCGTTGAAAGTCGGTGAGCAATTTTTATCACTGTTTTTCCCTTGGAAATTTCGTTGAAAGCCTCCTGAACTTTTTCCTCGTTTTCGGGGTCGGCAAACGCGGTCGCCTCGTCAAGCACCAAAATCGGCGTGTTTCTCAGCATCACGCGGGCGATGGCAATGCGTTGTTGTTCGCCGCCGCTGAGGTAAGTGCCTTTGCTGCCGATAATTGAGTTTGCGCCGTCGGGCAGGCGGTCGATGATGTCGGAGCATTGTGCGCGTTTCAAAACGTCGTAAACTTCATCGTCATTTGCCGACGGTTTGGCGATTTTGATATTGTCCATAATGCTCGTTTTCAGGAGTTTGCTGTCTTGGAAAACAAACGACACAATCTCGCTCAACTTTGCCTGCGGAATGTCTTTGACGTCAACTCCGCCGATGAGAATTTTGCCGCTTGTAACGTCCCAAAACCTCGAAACAAGGCTTGCGGAAGTTGTTTTGCCGCCGCCCGAAGGTCCCACGAAAGCCACGTGTCCGCCCGACGGAATTTTGATGGAAATATCGTCGATGGCGTTTTTGGTGGCGTCTTTGTAACGGAACGTAACATTCTGAAACTCAACGGAATTATCGACAGGAAACTTCGGATGTTCTGTTTCTTGGATTTCGTCAACGCTCATTATCGAGTCAATCCTCGAAAGCGCGTTTTCCACAATCATATCCGCCTCCGACGAGTGCATCAACTTGAAGAAAATCACCGCGATGACGGGCGTAAAAATGATGTAAAACATCAGGTTGGAAAACAATTCAGGTTGCGCCGAGCCGTTGCCGTGATAGAGTGCGACCGCCGTCAAAATCGCAAAGAAAGCGTTGATTACCACGGTGTAAGCCGTCATCGGGATGCG
>JAFXMJ010000264.1 GCA_017530465.1 Bacteroidales bacterium | reverse complement strand
GTGGTTTCAGTAGTAGCCCCAGAATTTGCTCCATCTTTAACAGCTGCGCAAATAAAAACGTCCCGATGGGCGAACTTTCCAAGACTGCTTCGGGCGGCGAACTTTCGCGCCTGATGCTGTCGCTCAAATACGTACTTTCCCGCTCGTCCAAATTGCCGACGATTATCTTTGACGAAATCGACACCGGAATCTCAGGCGACATTGCGGGCAAGATGGGCGCGATGTTCCGCCGTATGTCGGAACACATGCAGGTAATCTGCATCACACACCTCCCACAAGTAGCTGCGAAGGGCAACCATCATTTGAAGGTTTACAAGCACGAGTCAGACGGCGCAATCCGCTCCGACATCAAGCCCCTCAACGGCGATGACTGCATCCGCGAAATCGCTGCAATGCTCAGCGGCGAAAAGATTACCGACGCGGCGTTGCAAAATGCACGTGATTTAATAAATTGATAAAATGGCAGAAGAAATTAACATAAGAAATAAGAAAGCGACATTTCAATACGAAGTCCTTGAAAAATTGATTGCGGGAATCCAACTTCTCGGCACGGAAATCAAGTCGATTCGTGATGGCAAGGCGTCGCTCGTGGATTCGTTTTGTATGTTTGACAAGGGCGAACTCTACGTCAGGATGTACATTGGCGTATATTCTCACGGCGGCTATGTCAATCACGACCCGCGCCGCGAGCGCAAACTCCTGCTCACCGCCAAGGAACTCCGCAAACTCGAAAAGAAAGTTCAGGACGTTGGTCTCACCATCGTCCCCCTCCGTATGTTCATCAACAATCGTGGCTACGCCAAACTCGAAATCGCCCTCGTCCGTGGCAAAAAACTCGCCGACAAGCGTCAGTCGATTAAAGAGCGCGAATCAGCAAGGGAGATTGATAGGGCGATGAAAAGGTATAAGTAATGCATAATTCACAATGCTTAATTCATAATTCGTAATTCATAATTCGTAATTGCTTATGAAGAAGGATAGATTTATCAAGGTATATTCCCAAAATTCGTTATTTGGAAGCAACGTGAGAATACTTGTTGACGTGGAGACTGGTGTCAACTACCTTTTTTGTATCGAAGGATATGGCGGCGGCCTTACCGTAATGCTCAATGCCGACGGCAAGCCGATAGTCTGGACAAAAGAGGAGATAAGGAAGGCGATGGTGAGGTAGGGAGATTGGATTGCAAAAAAAACGCCGCCCGGTCACGAAGGTGACGGGGCGGCGGGGATAGTGGGTATTGTTAAAAGATTTTGCCGGAGTTTATCGACGCGGACATAACGAAACTATTCCAATTCCTTATATACTTCGTTCATTTTTTCCATCATTTTGGTAATCGTAAAATTCTCCGCCACTCTTTCGTGCGCAGCTTTTGCGTATTTTGCGGCAAGTGCATCGTCAGAGAGAATTGTGTCAATGGCGGCTGCGAATGCCTTTGAGTCGCGATTAGGACATTCGATACCTGTTATCCCATTGAGATTGACCCAATTGACACCGCTTCCTTCTATCGTGAAAGTGACGGCGGGAGTATAACAATACATTGCCTCTGCAAGTGCGACACCAAAAGCTTCGTTTTTGGTAATTGATGGAAATGCGAAAACATTGGCAGCGTAATGATATTGCAGCAATTCGTCATCAGACAGCCTTCCAACAAAGAACACACGCTTCGATTGACAAGTCGATTTTATCTTTTCAGTCAGAGGTCCATTGCCAGCAATCAAAAATACGCAATCTGATTTTACAAATTTCTCAGCGTCAATCAAATAAGGAAGTCCTTTGTACTCAATATGCCTTCCTACAAAGAAAACAATTTTTTTGTGATTGTATTTCTCCTTCAATTGTTCAATTACTAATCTCGTCATTGTCGGAAAGATTAAATTTTGATTCGTCCATAGCATTTGGTACTATCCGAATTTTGTCTTTGAAAGGCTGTAATGGCAGCGAGTATTCTGCATAGCAAGGACTTGTACAAACGATGATGTCTGCCCTTTTTAGCAATGCAGTTTCAATGGGCTTTATAAAGCGGTATATCACAGACTGTTTGATAATATCCATGTGCCAATGCACAATCAGTTTCACGTCTTTGGGCATCAACGTCAAAAGTATTGATGCGGGAAATGGGTTTGCCCAATGAAATTGTATTACGTCAGGCTTAAACTCTCGCAATGCTTTTTTCATCATCGAAAAATATCTCAACGACAACGCCTGCCGCGAAATGTTAAGCCAATTGCCTACACGATAGACTCTAATGCCATCCACTTCGTCAATAACGTTCTTTTTCCCATCGTTGAAACACAATATAGCAACTTCGTGATTTTGAGTGTTGTCGGCGATGTATTTGCAGATGTTTTCCACGCCGCCGATATAGGGAAAGTAATATTTTGAGATATGGAGGATGCGCATATAATAGAATATTATATGTAATGTATTATTTATATTTGTTGAAGATAATAAGAGTTATGTGCGATATATTTTACAACTATTTAAATAAAAACTAACTCTTTTGATTTGAATCCTCAATATAAAAGTTGGTTAATCCTTCAACGAAAGTAATAGCAAAATAAGTTTTATAGAGCAACGTGTCCCATTGCTTTGCGAACTGATACCACGGGAAGACCGAGTTGCTGTACAAGTATCTGAATTTTGGGACGTTGAGCCGCCGTAATCCGTACTTCGTAGATTTCATCGGATTTGTCGTCTGCTTCGGCATAAATTTGATGCAGCAAGTCACGGAGTTCGGTTGCTATTTCAGAAGATGGGTTGCCGCTAAGTGCTTTTGCCACAAGCCGTTCTGCTTCCCTAAGTTTTCCACATTGGAGCGCGAGACTCGCTGCACTGCGGTACAATATCGACAATCCTGGTTCTGGATTGTGAAGAAAATCTGCAAGAAGCGCCGCCTCCTGCTCCTTTTCAAAGGCCATTGCATAATAACGACAGGCATCGTCCTTTCCGTCGGCACGTGCGGCGGCGATGTCTCCCTGCAAAGCTAAATCCATTGCCTCATTATGTAATGTTCTTATGTCTTTCATCCTTTTGGTGTCTTTTGTTTGAACAGTGCCTGTGGCGTTTTGAGCTCCACAATTGATATGTATGCCGGCATATTGGACGAGTCGGAAATATCTGTCTGCCGTGATTTTTGCTCGAACCTTGCTTTCAGCGTATTGGAACGTTTTTCCTCGCTGATGCCCGATATTTCTAAACGAGCCTTTGGGGTATAAAAGAAGTCGTCTTTATAGCCAAGCATATAATCAAATCCTGTACCTTTGCGCGAACGTTCTATCACCGTATAATCGGTGAGTTTCAAGGCAAGTAATACGCTGATACACACAGCTGAGCGTTCAATAGAGCATTGTCTGTCGGCGTATGTCCTGTCAAGTACGTCGTCGAAACTGTCTGTCCATACCAAACTAACATCGACATCTCTTTCGCCAGACAATTGTAATGTTGTTGGCGACGAATGATTGTGTCGATGAAGTTCTACCACGCAGTTTTCGTGG
>JAFXMJ010000025.1 GCA_017530465.1 Bacteroidales bacterium | reverse complement strand
GTACAGTCCCTACCGCGTGGAGCAGCAGATTGCAATCCTGTATTGTGGTACGCACAATTTGATGAAGGACGTTCCGCTCGACAAGGTGCGCGAGTTTGAGAAGGAGTTCCTCGAAAAATTGGAGGTGACCCACAAGAACGACGTACTCGAACCGCTCTCCAAGGGCACCATCAACGACGACATCACAAAGGCAATCGAAACGTTGGCTTCTGACGTCGCCGCCAATTACAAACAGTAACAGAATTTGAACGAAAATTTTTTAGACGATAATTACAACGAATTAAAAACGAATTAAAACGGATTATGGGCAATGACCCGATTCGTTTTAATTCGTTGAAATTCGCTTTGAATTTTTGTTTAGAGAAAGCCGTCGTCAGGCGGCGCGAAAAAAAGTAAGCGACAATGGCAAACTTGAAGGAAATACGCGGCAGGATAGCCTCAGTGACATCGACGCGGCAGATAACCTCGGCGATGAAGATGGTGGCGGCTGCCAAACTCAGAAAGGCGCAGAATTTTGTATCGAAGATTGTGCCGTATAAAAACAAGATGCAGGAGGTTTTGGCTGAGCTTTCAGACAATTTGGCGGAGGACGACGACAACATCTACACCGCCAAACGCGACGTGCACAATATCCTCGTCATCGCCGTAAGCTCCAACAAGGGACTTTGCGGCGGTTTCAATAGTAATATCTTCAAGTATTGTACGGCGTTGGCAGCGCGTGAAAAGGCTGAAAATCCCAATGCCACGGTAAAATTCTACACCATCGGACGCAAAATCACCGAACTGCTCACCAAGGCTGGCTACAATGTTTACAAGAGCAACATCGAAGCCATCGACAAGGTGGATTTTGCCACATCGTCGGCGATTGCCACCGAAGTCACCAAACTTTATGAGGAGGAAGTGTTTGACAGCATCCGTTTGGTATTCAACGAATTTGTAAACCCTGCTGTGCAGAACGTCAGCGACAGGAGCTATCTGCCGTTGAAGTTTGAAGCAGTCAAGACCGCCAAAAACGACAAGTACAAGTCGGATTACATCTTCGAGCCCGACAAGGACAGCATCGTCAAGTCGCTGATACCGCAATGGCTGAAACTCACATTGTTTGCGTCGTTAGCGGAAAGTTTTGCGGGCGAACAGGGTGCGCGTATGACCTCGATGAACAAGGCGACAGACAATGCCACCGAACTCATCAAAGACCTCAACCTCCAATACAACAAGGTTCGTCAGGCATCGATTACCAACGAAATTATCGAAATCGTCAGCGGCGCAAATGCGTCGTAACAATCGACCTACAAAACGGAAAAAATCTCAAAAGTGCTTTTCGTCAGGATAATTATGGCGGGAAGCACTTTTTTATTTACAATGCGCAGCAAATTAATTATTTGTCGGTATAGATAATCTGAAATTTTTTACATACCTTTGTGCCAAATTTAAGAAAAACAACAATGGACACAACAAGACAAAATAAAGTGAGCCGTCTCGTGCAGAAGGAGGCGGCGAATTATTTCCTCTTCAACGCCGCCCAATATCCGGGCGCGATGGTTTCTGTAACGGAGACAAGGGTGACGCCCGACCTCGCCGAGGCAAGGCTGTACGTTTCGATATTCCCCGCCGACAAGCGCAAGGAGACATTCGACCTCATCGAGAAGAAGACCAAGGACATCCGATACGCCCTCGGTCAGGAGTTGAGGCATCAATTGAGGATAATCCCCAACCTGCAATTCTTCCTCGACGACTCACTCGACTACGCCGAGCGCATCAATTACCTCCTCGAAAAAGCCAAACGACCCAACACCGACGACGCAACCACACCCGAAGAATAACTATGCAGTACGATCCCGTAAAAAAGACCCTCGGCAACATCTTCAACAAGGCGGCGTGGATGCGCAAACTGTTTTACAGGCTGCTCGACCTCCTGCTGCTGAGGGCGTGGTACATCAAGCGCGAAATCAAAAACCTCTACCGCAGCCGCCGCAACGACGAGATTAAAATGCTCGACGCGGGCAGCGGATATGGGCAGTACGACTTTTTCGTGTCGTCGTACCTGAAAAAAGCCCAAATCCTCGGCGTGGACGTCAAGCAGGAACAGATAGACGACTGCAACCAGTTTTTCACGAAAATTGGGCGTGGCGACCGCGTAAAATTCCAATACGCCGACCTCACCGAGTTTTCGCAGCCCGAGACATACGACCTCGTGCTGTCTGTTGACGTGATGGAGCATATCTTGGAGGACGAAAAAGTGTTCCAAAACCTCTGCCAGTCAATGAAAAAAGGCGGCGTGCTGCTCATCTCCACGCCATCCGACCAAGGTGGCTCCGACGTACACGACGAGCACGAACACTCATTCATCGACGAACACGTGCGCGACGGATACAATATCGACGACATCCAGCAAAAACTCCGCAACGCCGGATTTTCGGACATCGAAGCCAAATATTCATACGGGACGCCAGGCTCCATTGCGTGGACGCTCTCGATGAAATGGCCTATAATTATGGTCAACGCTTCCAAAGTGCTGCTACTGCTGCTGATACCGTATTACATCGTCGTGTATCCGTGGGCGTTCCTGCTCAACTGGATAGACACCATCACGTCGCACAAGACCGGCACAGGACTCATCGTAAAAGCCACAAAATAAAACACCGTGAACCTGCCCACCCACATAGCCCGGAGGTACTTGTTTGCACGCAAGCTGAGCCTCGTCAACGTCATCTCATTCATCGCCATATTGGGCGTGGCGGGAATGTCGGCGGCGTTGGTGGTGATATTGTCGGTGTTCAACGGCTTCGATTCCATAATCAGCTCGATGGTCAACCAGTTTGACCCCGATATGAAAATTGCGCCTGTCAAGGGCAAGACATTCAAGATGACCGAAGACATCCGCCGCCAACTCTACAACATCGAAGGAGTTGAGGGCGTGTCGTTTACGGTGGAGGAGACGGCTCTTTTCCAATACGACAACTACCAGTACATCGCCACCATCAAGGGCGTTGACAACGGCTACGCGCAAGTCTGCGACATCCCCGCCAACGTCATCATCGGCGAATACCTCCTGCAAGACACATCGGGAGTGCCGTTTGCGATAGTTGGCTCCGACATCGCCGCCAATCTGTGGTTGCAGCCCAACGGGCTTACGCCAATGAAAACTTACGCACCGCGCCGCACCGCCAAAGTGTCGCCGTCGCCAGCCGAAGCATTCACAAGCGGGATGATAATGCCGGCGGGCGTGTTCCACATCCATCAAGATTTTGACGCCAAATACGTCATCGCGCCGCTCGCGTTCACCAAAGAGCTTTTGGAATTTGACGACGACGAATTTTCAGCCATCGAAATCCGCACCAACGGCAACGACAACGCCATCGCCGCACAAATCAAGACGCTGCTCGGCGACCAATTCACAGTAAAAAACCGTTATCAGCAGCAAGACACACTCTACAAAATAATGCAGTCGGAGAAGTTGTCGATTTTTGTAATGTTGACATTCATAATCATAATTGCATCGTTCAACATCGTAGGCGCATTGGCAATGCTAATTATCGACAAAAAAGGCGACATCGCCACACTCTCCCACCTCGGTGCCAACAACGGATTCTTGCGCAGTATTTTCGTCCGCACGGGGCAATTGATAACCATCACCGGCGTCTTCATCGGCATCGTGTTGGGATTGTTGGTATGCTGGCTGCAATTGCAATTCCAACTCCTCACCTTCCCCGAAGGCTCTTACATCATCGACGCCTACCCTGTGGAAGTCCGTTTTTGGGACGTAATTGCCACCGCCGTCATCGTAACGGCGATAGGATTCTTGGCAGCATTGATACCGACACGAAAAATCGGCGAGGAATAACCAATCACTCTACCCATCTATCACGCCAAAACAACACAAGAAAAATCAGTTTTGGCGGAATAAAACTACCATTTTTATCAGTTAACTTACTGATTTTCAAATAAATCGCTTAAAAGAAAAATCACAAATCCTATACTTGGTTTACAGTTTGTTGATTTCTTCTTCCGAAAGCCCCGTCATTTTGATTATTTCGGCGGCGGACATTCCGTATTGTTTGAGCTTGCAGGCGATTTCAAAAGCCTTTTCCTCGCGCCCTTCCTGCCGTCCTTCTTGTCGTCCTTTTTCTTCCGCTCTTTTTTCCGCGCCTCGAATGGCTGATTTTTCGGTGCTGATGTCAAGCCAATATTTTCTGTACTCTGCCAGTTCGTCGTCCGAATAGGCTGACGTCTGCACTATTTTAAGTGCTTCGCTTATTTCGTCATTTGACAGAAGTTCGGGTTCTACGTCCGTCGTGTCTTCGTTGATTTGCGTCAAAAATTTCAGCCACAAATCTTTCATTTTTTCTTCCGCACGGTTCGACGGCTTGAATTTCGGAAGTTCAATGAATATCAAGGACAAATACTTGCGGACGTCCTCTGTATGTTTGGAATTGGTCAGATAAAACTCTTGGATGTACCCGTCGTCTTTTTCGTAGCAAAAAGCCTCGTCATTAACCAACGACAGGGCATAGACATCTTTCAGCATTTCAAACGCCTTGCCCTTGGCCAATTGGTTGGAATACGCCGCTGTTGCATTGAAAACGGTCCTTGTAAAAAATTCTTGCGTCCAATAAGACTGCATTTCTACGATAAAGTGGCGTTTGTAATTGTCGGTGCACCTGACGTCAACAATGGAATATTTTTTTGCAGGGTTTTCAGGGATGTTTTCAGAAGAAAGATATTCTACATCAGTGATTTTCATATCATCGGGAAGTGGCAAAAGTGCATTCAAAAGGCTCATAACGAGTCTTTTGTTCTTGCCAAACACCTTCTTGAAGGTCAAATCCGCTTTCGGGTCGAGATATTTTGCCATAGCATTGTCCTTTTAATTGCAAAGGCAAATATAAAACAATCCTCTGATTCCGCAAAATTTTTTTATTCAGACCACGTCAATTTCATTTGAAATCAACAACTTTTGGAATTTGTAACAAACTAACATACAATCTGTTAGCATTAGCCTGATGGGTGGGAGGTGGTATGCGCCCATTTTTAGTCAAATGAAATTGACGTGTGCAAAAATACACTGTTTTGGCGAAATAAAAAAATTTATTCCGCCAAAACAGCACAAAAAACACCAGTTTTGGCGGAATAAAACAACATAAATTATCAGTTGCTAAAAGTAGTCCCTGCCATTGAATCTTGGACCTGACAATTCCACAGTTTGTTTAGACTTTACATATACACTTGTAGTCCCCTGTGTCGGATACATCAAATAGCCTGATGATTGGACAACACGAACTTGGTGATTACCAGTAGTAACGCTAAATCTAAAAACGCCTTTAGAGGACAATTTTCCAACCCATTCGCCATCAATATAAACATCATACGGATTGGTCGAATCATGTGCTATTTGGATTGTGCCCGTGCCTGAATTGTTATCTTCTTGATATTCTTCTTGATATTCTTCTTTGGGATGGTATGTATCATTAAAAAAAGATTTCCGTGATTCTGAATTTTTACTCGCCAAATAATTAACCGCCACAATATATGGAAAGGGCAAACCTTGAATGGCTGACGACAAAACGGCATTATCCACTTTTCTTTCCTTAACAATTTCATTCAAATTGAAGGTATATTTTCCCCTAGGGTAACCTGTTGGCACGAAAAGATATACTCGAATCGAATGAATCTTCCTATCAGACGCATCCTCGTAAAGTTTTATCGTCGAGGAAAAAACATAGTTGTCATCTAAGGCCAATTTATACAAATCTTCTTTTAGATTATTCAACGTTGATGCACACATTTTGGGAAGATGAGGCGAAATTGCACTAATATATTTCGTACAATTTTGTATGAAGTTCTGAAGTCTATTGGAACCATTTGTGATAATATCCACCGTTATTTTTGCAGAAATCATCTCATCGTCGTCGTTCAGTTCCACATTTTTTAAAACAGTGATTCCATCATACATATCTGCCTGACTCTCCTTTTTTGTTCGATGAAAGTTGTACAAAGGGAATTCAACACCATCAATAATAGATCCGCGCACCTCTGCCGAAATAAACATACTTTTCATATTTTTAATTTCGGCAGGTTTGAGAACATATTTAAGCATTGCATCTGATTTGTCCATATTCATCAGATACAATTCAGTAGTAAGGTATTTCCACTGAGATTCAAACCTATACTTTGATTCACAGTGGTAAATCTCACTGACACTTATGATTTGCGCGGAAATATGCGTAATTGCCACGCAAAACATTATGACGAAAATAGAAAGACTTTTCTTCATTTTATTAGAATTTAAAAGAAACACCCAACTGCACAAACGCAAACCTCTGAATGGAAGACTCTGCGAATACGCCTACATTGGAGAACATATACCTTGCTCCCACAAACACCTGCGGCACAAAGAAACGATTGAAACTCTCAACAATCGTATT
>JAFXMJ010000263.1 GCA_017530465.1 Bacteroidales bacterium | reverse complement strand
GTTCACCGACCCGTCGTACCACATCCCGGCGTTCTATGAAGTTTGGGCAAAATACGCCGACGATGGCAGAGCCGATTATTGGATGGAATGTGCCAAGAAGTCGCGCGAATTTCTCCACAAGGCCATCAACGACTCCACCGGCCTCAATCCCGATATGTGCAACTATGACGGTTCGCTGATGCAGGGTTTTGGTGGCAGGCGCAATTCTGGCAACAATTTCCGTTACGACTCGTGGCGCGTGCCGATGAACATTGCCCTCGATTATGAATGGTCGTGCGCCGACAAGGACTGGCAGCGCAAGTATGGCGAAAAGATTCAGAATTTTTTCTATTCGCAGGGCATCAATGATTATGTGGATCAATATCGCGTGGACGGCACGTTGCCCGAAGGCGACGAGATATTGCCGGCGGGCGGTTTCCCGAGGGCGTTGCGCCATTCTGTTGGCATAGTATCCACGCTCGGCGCGGCTTCCGTGATGTGTTCGCACCCGAAAGCCAAAGAGTTTGTAGATGCGCTCTGGAATTTGAAGCACGAGCCATTGGCTGATGGTTTCTATGACGAATATTATGACGGCTTGCTCCGCCTCTTTGCAGTGATGCACCTCAGCGGCAGGTATCGCATTATTGAGCCTAAGAAGTAAAGTATAATTGTAATTACACTCTCACCCCTGCCACCGTCAGGTCGTCCACCTGCACGTAGCCTTCCACCCAATTGTTGACAATATCGGCAACGGTGTTTTTCTGCTCCTGTGTGGGCAGAGTGGCTATCTGCTCAAACATTGCTGTAAGCCTTTTGGTGGAGAATTTCACGTTGTCGGGCCCGCCAAACTGGCTTTGGAGACTGTCGGTGGTGAGGTAGAGAATGTCGCCTTTGTGGGCAGGGATTAATGTTTCTGTGAAGGGATTGTCACCCTTGAAAGACCAACCTATGGGCATCCTGTCGCCGTTGTAGGTGGTAAGTACGCCGTTGGAATAGAGATAGACATTTTGGTTGGCACCGGCAAAACGGATGTCGCCGCCGTCGTGTGGGAATGCGCAGAGAGAGAAGTTCATACCGTCGTTGATGGCGTCGATGCCGTCCTCGCCGCTGCGGAGCGACGATTTCACAAATTGGCGCATCTCGTCCAAAATTGCGGCGAGGGAGATATTGTCGTCATAAAAATGTTTTGCCAGCGACTCTTTGAGCGCGGAAAGTCCAAGCATCGTGAGGAACGCACCCGGCACTCCGTGTCCCGCGCAGTCGGCAAGCGCAAATATCTTGTAGTTCTTGATTTCCACCGCCTTATAAAAATCGCCCGATACTATGCCAATCGGTTTGGTGAAAATGAAATAGTCGTCGAAAAAGCCGCCAATTTCCTTTTGCGGAAACGCCGCCCGCTGAATCCTCTGCGCATACCGCAGCCCCGAATTGTTTTCGTGGTTGGCCTTGGCGCATCGTTCGGATTCGGTGGCGATGTCGGCTTCTATGGCGGATATTTTGGATTGCAATTCGCTGATTTTCCGCTCGTTGTCTTCTATGATTGTCTTGTATTCCGCTGGTGTCATAATATTCTCAAATTCTAATTCCTATTAACGTTTGGTCGTCAAACTGTTCGCGTCCCACCTTCCAGTCGTTGACGATTTTTGAAAGATTGTCATATTGCGTCTGGGTGTCTTCGTTGCAGTGTTCTTGCAGCATCAAGGCGAGCCTTTTGGTGGTGAATTTGATGTTTGCGGGGCTGCCAAATTGGTCTTGGATGCCATCGCTGCACAGATACACCATATCGCCTTTTTGGAGGTCGAATGTGAAGGATTCAAAAGGCGTGTCCTGCCTTGGATGCCGTCCGATGGGCATACGGTCGCCTTTGAGTTTGGTGATTTCGCCGTCACGCGCCACGTAAATTGTGTGGTTGGCGCAGGCGTAGCGTATCTGCGTCATTTCGTTGTTGAAGACGCAGAGCGTGAAGTCCATACCGTCGCTCACGGTGGTGTCGTCGGATTCGTCCGCCTCGGCGAGCGATGTAAGGATAAATTTGCGCAGCGAGTCGAGAATTTCGCCGGGTTGGAAGTCTGAGGATATTTTTTGCTTGGACAATAGGTCTTTCAACGCCGACATTCCGAGCATCGAGAGCAACCCGCCCGGCACGCCGTGTCCCGTACAATCGGCAACGATTGCGATTTTGCAGTGGTCTGATGAGGCGCACGTGTAGAAGTCGCCGCTTACGATGTCGCGTGGGGAGAAATATATGAAACAATCCGGGAACAACGCCTTGAACTCCGCATCTTGCGGAATTACAGCGCGTTGGATTCTTTCGGCATAATGGATGCTCGCTTGCAAGTCTTTGGCGGCGGATTCGTATTCCTGCGAAATGCGGGAGATTTCGTCCTCCTTCTGGGCGACGGTCTGCTCCAACTCGGCAATCATCTGTTTTTGCTGGGCGATGTCAGCCTCGTATTTTTCGCACGCCAATATATTGTTTTCTGGGTGTTGCATATTATAATCGTTTCAATGTCCGATATTTACACCCTCAAAGATTGCACCAAAAATTATTTATTACACTTTAAAATTTTAACACCGAATTAAACGAATAAAGCTAATTTGTCTTACAGAAAGTTACATTAAACAAAGTGCCGCAAGCGGCAGCAAATTAAACGAATATACAATTGCAGAAGTATTCGTTTAATTTGTAAAATTAAAAAATAACTTGTTGATTTTTAATTTATAAGTTTAATAAATTGTTTTGTTTTATTCGTTTAATTCTGTGTTAAATAAGATAGCAGTGGTTATTTCTTCTTGCCGCCCAGCATCTCGGCAAGCGGTTTGTCCTTGAATGTGTGCTTATCTTGATCCCAAAATCCAAAATCAGCGTCGTAGCACCAGGTAGTCC
>JAFXMJ010000262.1 GCA_017530465.1 Bacteroidales bacterium | reverse complement strand
TTATTGCAAACAGGTGTCTCATATTTTAGTTTATATTGAAAACGGCGTATTTCGTCAATCCGAAACCGCCGTTTTCTTATTGCTTTAATCTTTACTCTTTAATCTATAATTCTTTCCTCTTTAAATCTCTCCTCGTTCCTAAATTCCCGGATAGTTGAACGGAGTTATCTTCATCATCTCCTCTTTCACCGAGTCGGCGACGTCGAGGTTGTCGATGAATCCGTGGATGTCTTCTTTGGTGATTTGGCGGTTGACGCGGGTGAGTTCTTTGAGTTTTTCGTAAGCGTTGGGTATTTTCTCGCGGCGCATGATGGTCTGGATAGCCTCCGCGCATACCGCCCAGTTGGCTTCGAGGTCGGCGTCGATGGATTCGCGGTGGAGGATGAGTTTGTCAAGACCTTTGAGCAACGATTTGATAGCCACCACGGTATGACCGAATGGCACGCCGATATTTCTCAATACGGTGCTATCGGTGAGGTCGCGTTGTAGGCGCGAAATCGGGAGTTTCTGTGCGAGGAATGTAAGCACGGCGTTTGCCATGCCGAGGTTGCCTTCCGCATTCTCAAAGTCGATGGGGTTTACCTTGTGTGGCATCGCCGAGGAGCCCACTTCGCCGGCTTTGAGTTTTTGCTTGAAGTAATTGAGGGATATATACATCCAGATGTCCCTGCAAAGGTCGATGAGGATGGTATTGATGCGCTTCATGCCGTCGCAGAATGCCGCAAAATTGTCGTAATGCTCTATCTGTGTGGTTACTTGCGAGCGGTCGAGGCTCAGCACGTGGTTGACAAACGAATTTGCAAATTTGGTCCAGTCGATGTTGGGATATGCCACGGTGTGCGCGTTGAAATTGCCTGTCGCGCCGCCAAATTTAGCCGAATATGGCACGAGCCTGAGGAGTCCAATCTGATTGTTGAGACGCTCGATATAGACTTCAATCTCCTTGCCAAGCCTTGTGGGGCTTGCCGGCTGACCGTGTGTACGTGCGAGCATAGGCACTTCCGCCCATTCGCCTGCGCGGTTGATGAGCACCATGCCGAGCTGCTCCAACAGCGGCAGATATACGTTGTTGACCGCCATCTGGAGGGAGTAGGGGATGGAGGTATTGTTGATGTCCTGAGATGTCAAGCCGAAATGTATGAACGACTTGTACTGCGGGATGTTCAATGCGTCAAACTTCTCCCTCAGGAAATACTCCACCGCCTTCACGTCGTGGTTGGTGGTCTTCTCTATCTCCTTGATTCTGAGCGCGTCGGCTGTCGTGAATTTGCGATATATCGCCCTCAGCGACTTCAAAAGCTTGCGGTCAAAATCCTTGAGTTGCGGCAGGGGAATCTCGCACAATGCGATGAAATATTCCACCTCCACAAGCACCCTATATTTAATAAGGCCAAATTCCGAAAAATACTCGGCGAGGTCGTCAGTCTTGTTCCTGTAACGACCATCCACCGGCGAAATGGCTGTAAGTTCTGTTAATTCCATGTCTTTAAAAAGTTTGGCACAAAGTTACAACTAAATCGGCGAAAATTCAAAAAAAAATTGCAAAAAAAATTGAACGTTGAAAAAAGTTTCCAAAATTCAATCCTATTCTTTATATTTGCATCAAAAATTACACCTCTAATATGCAATCACATTCATTATCAGTTGCCGATGCGGAGGAGATGCTTCCTCTCGTGGATGGCGACGGCAAGGTTATAGGCAAGGCGTTGAGGAGCCAGTGCCACAAGGACAACACTCTGACCCACCCGGTCGTGCACGTGCATATCGTAAACGGCAAGGGCGAATTGTTTTTGCAGAAACGCAGTATGCAGAAACTCATACAGCCCGGCAAATGGGATACTTCCGTCGGCGGACACATCACCTACGGCGAACCCATCGAGGAGGCTCTCAGGCGCGAGGCGTGGGAGGAGGCTGGAGTTGTGGACGGCGAGTTTGTGCCGCTGACTCAATACTTGTGGGAGTGCCCGCGAGAATCTGAGTACATCAACGTCTATAAATGCCATTATGAAAACCCAAAGCCGGTTGCCGTGGCGGAGATAGATGACGCAAGGTTTTGGACATTGGACGAGATTGAGCAAAACATCGGCAAGGGTGTATTCACGCCGAATTTCGAGAAGGAGTTCGTAAAAATAAAGGATTTGTTATGAATTTTACGGAGATTAAGGAAATCAAGGACAGGATAATGCGCGGCTACGAGATTACCCGTGCAGAGGCGTTGGAACTCTCCAAGAGTGGCCACATCGAGGCATTGTATTATAGTGCAAACCAACTCCGCGCCAAATTTTGCGGATTCAAGTTTGAGATGTGCTCTATGTTCAATGTGTCGCGGGGTGCTTGTGAGGAGGATTGCCATTGGTGTCCGCTTTCTAAACTTTCCACCATCGACTACGCCTCGCTTGGAAAACCCGACTTCGATACTATCCTCGAGCGCATCGTCAAACTCCGCGAAAAGGGCGTCCACCGCATCGAACTTTCGTCCATCAACCACGTAATCAGCGACGAGGAATTTGACAAGATAATTGCGTATTACAATACCATAAGCCAAAAAAGTGACATCGGACTTTGCGCATCGCTTGGCACATTGTCCCTGCAACAACTCCAACGCCTCAAGGACGAGACCAATGTCAAACGTTACCATTGCAACATTGAGACTTCGGAGCGTTATTACCCGCAGGTGTGCACCACCAACGACATCCACGAAAAATACCGCACTCTTTTGGACGCGCAAAAAGTTGGCTTTGAGGTTTGTTCGGGCGGCATCATCGGTATGGGCGAGACTATGGAAGACCGCATCGATATGGCATTGAAACTCCGCGAACTTGGCGTCAAGTCCATCTCTATGAACATTCTTTTTGCCTTCAATGGCACTCCCTTTGAAACTCACCAAATGCCTGGCAGTCAGGAGATTTTGACTACATTTGCGCTGTTTAGATTCATCAATCCGAGGGCGCAGATAAGGTTTGCGCGTGGACGTTCGCAAATCAAAATCATCGAGAAAGAGGCTCTCCAAGCAGGCATCAACGCCTCCGCCGTTGGCGAAATCCTTGTCGCCGCCAAATCCACCGACATTGACAATGACATTCAAGTGTTTAAGTCGGAGGGGTTTATATTGTAGGTTGCGGATGTTCTTAGAATTGTATGATGTTTTTTTGTGCAATTTTTACCAAGAACATTCTTGCCTGACAATTACCTTGTTTTCGATAGGATTTGCCTCCGCTCCGTCCCAACCTTTGTACAATCTTGAAAGCACCGTTGTCCTGTTCCATAGACGTAAAGCATTACCCGTCAATGTATTATTGGTGTTTTCATTGACGGAAAGTCGTTTGGCATAATTCAACAACAATTGCAGCGAAAAACTATCGTTATGTATTCGCCTAACCTGTGTTTTTATTTGCTTATTTAATTCTAATGTTGTCATAATCGTCAGCGGTTTCTTTCCGCAAAAGTAGCAATCTTTTTTCTTTTTCCAAAAAACTTTTTTTCAATTCTTTCCGAAACATTTGCTACCTTTGCACCCGTACATTTTTTATATTATGACCAACACTCAG
>JAFXMJ010000261.1 GCA_017530465.1 Bacteroidales bacterium | reverse complement strand
TACAATATGTTTTGCTGCTCGGGCATCTTGTTCAACCACGAGAGCGAGCGTCGCGGCGAAACTTTTGTAACGCGCAAAATCACTCTTGCCGCCGCACGTATCGCGCAAGGCAAGCAAGAAAAACTTTACCTCGGCAACCTTTCTTCACTCCGAGATTGGGGCTATGCAAAAGATTATGTCGAGTGTATGTGGCTGATTTTGCAACAAGAAAAGCCCGAAGATTTTGTAATAGCCACAGGCGTTCAACATTCTGTACGCGAATTTGCTTATCACGCTTTCAAGGCAGCTGGCATTGAATTGAAATTTGAAGGCGAAGGAATTGACGAAAAAGGCATTTGCGTCAATGGCCCTGCAAATCTCGTTGGCAAGACTTTGGTTGAGGTCAGCGAAGATTTCTATCGTCCGACGGATGTTGTCAACCTTCTTGGCGACCCGACTAAGGCGCGCCAAACTCTCGGTTGGAATCCGCAAAAAACATCATTCGACCAGCTTGTTTCCATTATGGTAAAGCACGATATGGAGAAGGTCGCCGCCGAACACGTCGCAAGCGTTATGCGCACCAACCTCGCCGAATACCTTGAGAAAGGCGTAGTGAAATAGCCTTTGTAATCCCCTCTTTTTTATCTTTCAAGCGGACAAGGATAGTGAAATCCACTATCCTTGTCCGCTTTTTTGTATTTTACTGTTGCCTTTTTGAAAAATTCTGCATATATTTGCCGCATAATCTAAATCTCACGCCTATGACCGACCATCAATTTTCTACACTTTCTGCCGACCTGAGGACGCTTGCTGGACAAATCCCTTTGCATTGGGGCAATATTCAGAACAACAAGACCGACGACCAAATTGATATGTTTGGTATCGAAAGTTATGCCGAGCTGACGAAAGCCCTGTCGCCGTTGCCTGTTGACCAGCAAAACTACTTACTCCGCCGTTGGTATCTGTGGAAATGTGCGCAGTGCGACGAGTATCTTTTTTATGTAAATGCCAATGTCCAGCGAAATCCCGACCCGTGCGACAAGGCTTACGACATTGTGATTGATGGTAATATTTATTTTGATGTCAAGGGCACTGTGATACCGCAATCGATGCGCGGTGATGCTGAAACAGTAATCAAAGACCCGCGCCAAATGATTGATTTCTTTTACGACCATCAGAGTACGGGGCGCAGATACGATATTCAAAACCGACTTTTTATAGTCCATCATTCTTTTGTGGACACTGCCCGCGAACTCTTCCTGAGATGCGCTTGGCAGTCCAAGAGAGCCATCTACAATACTTTTTGCACTAACGCTAAAAATATTCAATTCTACCACACTCACGGCGTCAATGCTGGTGTTGTTTTCATTCTTGAACGTCAAAAAGGCGTGGCGGAAGGCGTGATTTACGGTATGTAGGCGCATTAAAAAATATGTTGCCGCTGTGACAAATGGCATTTTTTTGTATCTTTGCACCGCTAAACAAATTTCTGAAATGTACAACGAAACTTACAGTATAAGTCAGGTTGCACAAATGACTGGCATGACCTTGAAGGTGGTGCGCAGGTTTGTTGCATCCGGTGAACTGAAAACCACAAAAATCAACAATTGTTATGCCGTCTCCAAGGAGGATTTCGATAGCTTCAAGGAGTATATTGAGAACGGTGCGCACGAGAAACGTGTGCAGGAAGTGGCGGATTCGTTCAAGCAATCGTCGCCGGCTGCGTCGTCCGATGACACCGAAAATGGCGGCAGCAGTGTCAATTGGGCTGACATCCAGAGATTTTGGGATCATCCTAATAAATCGAAGATGACCTACGTGGATTTGTTTTGTGGTGCAGGAGGACTTAGCAAGGGTTTGGAAATGTCTGGTCTTGAAGGCGTTTGCGGCTTGGATTGGTTCAATGAGGCGTGCATGACCTACAATCGCAATTTTTCGCATCCGTTTGTAAATGGCGACATCAAGACCCCCGAAAATAAGAAGTTGTTTTATGATACTGTCCGCAATCAGCTCAACGGCAGACATTTGGACATAGTGGCGGGCGGTTTTCCGTGCCAAGGGTTTTCGATGGCTGGCAATCGCATTGTTGACGACCCTCGCAATTCGCTCTACAAGGAGCTCATTGAAATTGTAAAAGAGTTGCAGCCCGATTTCGTGTTGTGCGAGAATGTGAAAGGTCTGCGTACGATGCTCGGCGGATTGGTGGAGAAAAAAATCATCGCCGATTTCAAGGAAATTGGATACGAGATGAATGTGACCACGCTCTGCGCCGCCGATTACTATACGCCCCAAAAACGTGAGCGCGTCATTTTCATCGGCAACCGCAAAGGGCTTACCAATTACCATCCAAAACCGATGCTTCTTCCGCAGGATTATGTGACTACAGGACAGGCAATTGGCGACCTCATCGACCATCCCGTTGACCCCGGATTCAACCACGTGCCCACCGTCCACCGGGAAGATATGGCTAAGCGCATCTTGGAGACTCCCGAGGGCGCAAGTCTGTACAAGGGTTATAGTGATGCTTGGAAAAAATGCCCCTGGGACGCGCCTTCATGCACCATCAAGGAAAACCACGGCGGTGTCAATCTCCACCCGAAACTCCCGCGTGTGCTTACTGCGCGAGAGATGGCGAGGTTGCAGTCGTTCCCCGACGACTTCATCTTTGAGGGTCCAAAAAACAAGCAGCTTGTCCAGATTGGCAATGCTGTGCCGCCATTGCTTGGCAAAGCCATTGGTCTTGCCATCAGATATTCCAACGGCGATTTGCCCAAGGATTGACTTTTATATAATTCCCACAGATTTCAATAGCAATACCAGCAGCATCGCCGGTGCTACAAACTTCACCATCACCACGTAAAGTCCTCGGCGAGAGAAGGTTTCGCCGTTGCGGGTGAGTTCGTCGGTGATGACATCTGGCTTCAATACCCAGCCTATCAAAATGCACGTGCCGATGGCGACGAGGGGCATCAGGACATTGTTGCTCACGTAGTCCATGATGTCGAGTATCTGTGCGTTGATGCCGTTGGGCAGTTTTACGTCGAAGTATAGAACGTTGTAGCCGAGGCACACCAGCACAGCCAATGCCAATGCCAAAATGCCTTCGTAAACGATGGAACGGCGGCGCGAAATCTTGAACCTGTCGATTAAGCTCGATACTATTGCCTCCAACATCGAGATCGCGCTCGTCAACGCTGCAAAAAACGCCATCACGAAAAATATTGCGCCAATCCATGCGCCCGCCGCGCCCATCGACGCAAATACTTTGGGTATTGATATAAACATCAATCCTGGTCCTGACGCGCTCATGCCCTCGCGACCCATGAAAACATAAACCGCAGGTATTATCATTACGCCCGCCAAAAATGCGACCACGGTGTCAAACACCTCGATTTTGTTGATGTCGCGGACGAGATTGTCTTTTTCGCTTACGTAACTTCCGTACGAAATCATGATGCCCATTGCAACGCTCAGACTATAAAATAGCTGTCCCATCGCGTCCATGAGAGTTATGATTATTTTTTGGAATGTAACGCCCTCCATATCAGGCACTACCAAAACTTTCAAGCCTTCCATGCCGGTGCGTGTAATACCATTCTCGTCGGTGTAATTGAGCGTCAGAGAATACAGTGAAATGCCAATTACCAGCAATATCATCAACGGCATCAAGATTTTGGACGACAATTCGATGCCCTTGTTGACGCCGAGATATACGATGCACGACGTTATCAGCAGAAAGACCACTGTATATACGATTGGCTCCACGTCGCCGGTGATAAAGCCGCTGAAATATCCTTCGCCCGAAGCGTCGATGCCGCCGCCAAAGAGGAATGTCACCATGTATTTCATCACCCAGCCGCCCACTACAAAATAATACGGCAATATAATCAATGGCACAAGGCAGGCGAGTTTGCCGAGCGGTTTCCATCGCGGATGCAGACGTCGGTAAGCCATCAGGGGGCTGAGTTTGGTCTTGCGGCCGATGGCGATTTCGGTGGTGAGCAGCGCAAAGCCAAAAGTCAGCACCAACGCCAAGTAAATCACCAAAAACAATCCGCCTCCGTCCTTTGCTGCAAGGTACGGAAACCTCCATATATTACCAAGTCCGACGGCACTGCCCGCCGCCGCCAATACAAATCCTATGCTGCCCCTAAAAGAGCTGCGCCTATTTTCGTTTTTCATTCGCTTAAAAATTTTGTGCAAAGGTAATAATTATTTTCCTTGTTTCAATAATCACTTTGCGCCCGTCGTTGAGCGTGGTGGCAAATAGATAAATGTCGCCGCCGTCCTTGATTTTCAGCTGTTTGCGGAGTTCGTCGGCTTTCAGGGGGAAATTGCGGACGGCGATGTTGGCTTTTTCTATGGACTTGAAATCCTTGATGCCGCCCACCTTCACGATGCGGAATCCGCGTCCGGGAAAATCTTCAATCCATTCGTCCGAGACATACAGATTGCTGTTTCGGGCGATTTTTTTTGCGCCAAAACGTTGTGTGAGCAGACGAAAGGGCGCGGCTTTCATAATTGCGGCGTTAGGCTCGTAGAGGTACATCCCTTCTTGGACGTTTGCGGCAATCGTTGCGGCGCAGTTTTGTTCCTCGCTTTTTAAGAAACTGAATGTCAGATTGTTGTTGACGGCAATTATCCTCGGTTCGTCGTTTTTCGGGTCTGCCGTTAATACAACCAATATCTCCTTGCACTCGCCGTCTGCTGCCACTGCGTGGATTTCAGCGATATTTTTTAGCCTTAATTGACACTCCGAAATATCAAGCATCGGCGAGAGTTTAATGATTGCTATGTCAGCTTTTTGTAATATAACATCTTGAAAATCAAGTATGTTTGGCTCGCAGTCCTGAATGTGGACGGTTTTGCCGCCAGAGCTGTCGCGCCGTGCAGGGTCTATGAAAATTGCGCCAAAATGTCCGTCAAAATTCTTCAAAAATTCTACTCCGTCGCCGTTTGTAATTTCGTAGTTGACAAGGGTTAATGCTTGGAAATTGTTGGCGGCGATTTCGCAAAGTTCGCTATTGCGCTCCACGTAATGCGCCCGTCCAAAACCCACTGACATCACCGAAAAATCCACTCCAAATCCGCCCGTTAGATCCGCAAAATTGCACTCTGACATCTTTGTACAATACCGTTCGATGATTTCGCGCTTATAATTGGCGGTAAATTCCGACGAACATTGCTCCAACGAAAGATGTATCGGGTATATAATATCCTGATTGTCAGCCCAAAGAGGCATCTTGCGCCGCATTATTTGTATGCCCGCTATCTGCTGCAACACAAACTTAGGACGAAAATCCGCCGTTCCTTCCTTCATCCGCAAGGCGAGGGCGCGCACATCGTCGTCAATGCGTCCTGATACAAATTCTTTTTCTCTCGGCGTTGACAATATCATTTCAATTACTCAGTTACTTCAATTACTTGTACAAAAAAAGGAATCTGCCGCATTTGACAAATTCCAATTTTCGTTTTCTATCTGTACCCGGGACAGGAATCGAACCTGCATGCCTCTCAGCACTAGAACCTGAAACTAGCGCGTCTACCAATTTCGCCACCCGGGCGTACCACTATGGGAAACAAAGTTGCTCTTGAAAAGCGTTGCAAAGTTAAACATTGTTTGGCAACTGTCCAAATTTTTTTGCAAGTTTTTTTCGCAATTACTTTGCAATGTACTTTTGTGCCGTGAGCGTGTTCTGTTTCATGCCCTCCACGTACTCCTGCATTATGGCTTTTATTTGCGATTCCATAAAGGGCAATTGCGGGAAGTCGGCGCGGCGGTCTATCAAATTGTTTTTCAATTGACTGTCTTTCTGATATTCAAAGATGCCGGTTAGTTCGTTGTTTTTGTACTCAATCATCAATGTATCAAGGTAATACATCGACTGTCCATTGAGGTCGTTGAATACATAATTGACAAATTTTGCGGAATCTTGTTCAAATACATTCTTGCCAAACGAAAAATAAGGCTTGTCGTATCCAATCATTGAGAGCAGGGTGGGGGTGATGTCCATCTGTTGCATCAGCCTTGTGGAGTCGCACTTGATTGGCAATTGTCCGCCCGGCGTGTAGAAAAATATCGGAATCCTAAATTTGCCGTATTCGTTGGCGTATTCGTCACGTGAGCCAGGGCCTGTGTGGTCGGCGGTGAATACGAAGATTGTGTTTTTGTACCAGTCGTATTGGCTTACAGCCTCAAAGTATTTTTTGAGCGAATAGTCGGCGTACCTAACAGCCTTGTGCATCGGGATTGTGCCGTCGGGGAAGCGTCCGTCGTCGTATTTTTCTGGCACTTTGAACGGATTGTGCGACGACGCCGAGAATATTGTCAATAGGAACGGCTTGCCCTGTTTGGCTATGCGGTCGCTCTCCTTGGCAAAATACAGGAAGAATGGTTCGTCCCATATCGACCACGTACCGTCAAACTCGCTGTCGTCGTTGAACTCGTCCATGCCGTAGTATTCGGTGAATCCTATCGAATTGGTGAAGCCCTTGAATCCTAACGTCGTATTGGGCGCACCGTGGAAAAACGCGCAGTGATACCCTTCCGCGCCAAGCATTTCGGGGAGTCCCTGTAAGGTGTTGTTGGAGTAGAAATAATAACAATACGGCTCTATGTACCTCGGTATGCCCGCAAAAACGCCCGGCATGCAATCCACAGAGCGGACGCCGTTGGCAAATGAATTGGCGAAGCAGTAGCTCTGTCCGAGCAGCGAATCCAAAAACGGAGTGTAGCCTTCGAAAGTGCCGCCGTCCAAATCCTTGTTGAAATATCCCACGTACTCGCGGCTGAAACTTTCCATCAGTATGACCACGATGTTTGGTTTGCGCATTACGGCGGAGTCGGATGGCTGATGCACGGGATTGAAAATAGTTGCAAGCTGCTCCGACGGATAATAATCGAGGTTTTTGTAGCCGGTCTTGTGGATTGTGGTGATTATTGTAAAAGGCGTGTTGAGCACAATTGCCGCTTGGACGGGCTTTTTGCAGTAGATGTCGGCTGAGTCTTGACGGATGGGGTGCATCTTGAGGTCGTAGCCGCCGCGAAGTCCGCCGATTGCGAGAGCCATTACAACTACAAAAATCAACGAATGTACAGTATAATATACTCCGGCGGGCGCGTAGTCATCGGCGTGTTTGTTGCGCTTGACGGGGTTGTAATAGCATTTCCAGAGCAGGAAGATGCTCGCCACGCCAAATATCCACACGGGCCAATACTGCGTCACCGACTGCAAAAGTATCTTGCCGAGATTGTCTTCGTTGCCAAATTCGGAGAAGAATGTCGCGGTGGTGCGCCGTCCGCCAAAATCGAAGTACACCACGTCGGCTACATTTATGAATATGCCTATGGTATTGATTATCAAATATATAATCTTGACGGCGCGTTGGTATCCCACTGTATCGCGAAATTTGGCAGGGATGGCCTGCATAGCGATGCACAGTATGTTGAGGTAGCACAACGCGCTGACGTCGAACCTAAGTCCGCCGCCGCATATCGTCATCATGTCGGAGAATGTGACGTCTTGGAATGTCGCGTGGTTCATCCAAAAGAAAAACCACCTTTCTGCCATATACAGCAACATTGCAAACGCAAAGTTGACTGCCATTATCAAAACTGGTTGCCTTCTGATGTTTTCCATTGCTATTAGTCAACCCATAAAAAATCGTCCTCGTCGTCAGTGTTCTTGCGTTCCAGGATGCTGGAAGCGAGGGTGTCGGCGGTTTGTATTACGGCGCAGAGCGGACAGATGTCCCGCGCCTTGTTGAGGTTTTCCTTGATGTCTGCGCTCTGGAACGGTAAGTCCCACGCCGCCATGTGCCAGCGTATTGCCATTATCTCGTAGTCGCTCATTGCAAGTCCGGCTCGGAGCAGCACGATTGCAGATTTTTCGCCGTGTCCGAGGGGGAAGTTGGTGTAGTCGAGTTTGAAGCCCTGCTTGGTCTGTATCATGCCAAACTTGTCCTTCTTCTTCTTGGTGACTTTTTTGTAGATGTCGGCCTTGCATACGTCGTGGAGCAGCGAGGCGATTATCACGCTGTCTTCGGGGAGGTATTCAGCCATATTTTTGTTCATGGCTATCATCTGCTGGCGTATGCCGAGTGCTACGCGGCACACGTTGAGCGAGTGCTCCACGAGTCCGCCGTCATAATTGAGGTGAAATGATGAGGACGCCGGCGCGTCAAAGAAGCCCAGCTCCTGCAATTCTTCTATCACGTCGTCCACTCCGTCGCGTTCGGTGGACTTGAGCAACGTTATAAATTCTTTCTTGAGGTTGTGGTCTATCATTTTTTGTCTTTTATGTTGCCGTCGTGCGTCAGAATGCCGAGCATTATCAGGTCTTGCGTGGTGAGCGATGGCAGGTCGGATGTATTAATCATCTTCAATACCACCACCTTGCCTGTATTGAGTGCGTCTTCTGCCGTTGCAAAATGATGGAATCCCTCCACGACGGGTATTATTGTTTGGTGAATGAATTTTTTCCCGTTGACGGATATTGTGTATGAATATCCCTTGGCGGTGTCCAATGGCTGCGCCACCACCGAATATTGCTTGCCCTGCACTGTGGTGTCGTATGTCAGGGTGTCGGGCTGCTGCGATTGCTGTCCGCCGCTTGCGCATCCGGCAGCCAATGCCGCTATGGTAAGGATGATTGATGTCAGGCGTCGCATGTTGGATGATTTTTTAGAATATTCTGCTCAGGAAGTAAGACCTCTTGACTGTCCACTGCGAGAGCGGTATCGTGAATGCAAAGTTGGCGAAGAATGTCATGTCGTTCATGTCCTTGTAGGGTTTTGCCACTTGACCTCCGCCGAGTGTGATTTCGTAGTCTTTGTTGAACATCGACATCGGTGTCATTCCTATCCTGAAATTGATGATTGTGAAATTGAATCCAAGCAGTATTGGCACCGTGATTTTGTTGCGGCCTTCGTTGTAGTCCTTGGTGCTGAGCTTGGTACCGTCCACTTTTTGTGTGGTGGTGATGCTGAGATTGAAGTCCACTTGCGTGCCGAAGTAGAAGTATGCCTGACGGTTGTAGAGCTCGCCGCTGAGCTTGATGTAGAATGGTACGCCTATCGACAGCACTCGGTTACATTCGGTGAGTTCCACGTCCTTCTGCGGTGTCTCGTATTTGTACGAATTGCCCCATGAGTGCACCATTGCGCCGGTCACAAAGCCTATGTTGTCGTTTTTGCAGTCGTGGTGGTATTGGAGTCCTACATTGAATCCTGGCGTAAAACCTAATGACTCCACCTGATTGAGGTGTACGAGGCCTTCGCCGCCTTTGTAATACTTGTAGTCGCAGCGTGCGGCGGGTGCGCCGTTGAAGCTGTTGCAGTAGCCGAGTTCCAGCACGAAATAGTCAAACTCGAAGTGCTTCTGCGCTGACGCGATGCAAGGCAATATCGCCAGCAGTAATATGATGATGATTCTCTTGTTCATGTCTTTTCTGTTGTTTTATGGACGATATACCCATTCGGAGCTATTGTATGTCTGGTCGTTTTCGGCATCTTGCTCGCCGCCCACTACGTATGCCCTGTCGCCGCCGTTGATGACGATGGCGCGTGACGCACGGCTTTCGGGGCTGTCGGCGTTTGTATAAGGTGCGCAGACTGTCGGTATGTAGTTGACTTTGAGGTCGTACTTCACCATATCGGAGTAATATTCCTTTTTGCCGTCTTCGCCAACGCCTTCGCCCATTCCGTAGAACAACATTCCATCCATAGAGAATGCTGTGGCGTATGCCCTGGGCTTGTAGTTTTCGATGTTGTCGCTGATGTGGCGGAGCTTGTCAGGCTGGGGCCATGTGAATGTGTATGAATCAGGACGGCTGTTGATGGGCATTGTGAAATGACAGGGGATGAAGTCGTCGTAATAGACGGTCTCCTCCTTATTGCTGTCGCTGTTTTTCTTGACTCCAATACCGCCGATGATGTAGGCATTGTCTTCCACCACCACCACCGATGAGCCGGAGCGTCCGCCAAAGCCGAAGTCTGCTGTCATCGGGTTGAAATATCCGCTGGTGGGGCTATATT
>JAFXMJ010000260.1 GCA_017530465.1 Bacteroidales bacterium | reverse complement strand
CTCAATCCGTCCCTCTCATACGACCACGCCATAATGATAACCGACTCTACCAATCACTCTGATTTACAGATGCTTTACAACAATTGCGAATCGTATATGCTCGAACCACCCAAAGCCAAAGAAATCATCCAACGAGTTTGCGATGCCATATCCGATTGGCGGCAATTAGCAGTTAGATTGCAAATTTCAAAGGCTGAAATGGAGATGTTTGGAAGGAGGTTTGAAGAAGGATGTAATATAAAATATGGTTTATAAAAATGTGGAATAAGGTAAAATATATTTAATGTTGTATATCTTGATTCTATGCATACCACTTGAATTTTGTTACCACTTCATTTCCAACCGTTACAATTTGTAACGCTTTCAGTAGGGGTACATTTTGTCCACCTACTCAAATTCAACCGGAGAACAATTTGTCCCCCCTTATTTCCTTCCCATCTCCTTCGTGCTCAGCAATCCGCACGCCGCCATAATGTCTTCGCCTCGCGATGCGCGGACGGTGGCGATGATGCCGGCTGAGTTGAGGATTTCTTGAAATTCCTTGATTCTGATTTCGGACGATGCGCGGAAGTCGCTGCCGGAGTGTTCGTGGTAGCGAATGAGATTTACACGCGAAGGGATGCCGCGCAGGATTTTCACGAGTTCGCGGGCGTGGCGTGGTGTGTCGTTGACGCCGCCTATCATAATGTATTCAGCCGAAAAACGACGTTGGTGGCGGAAGTCGTATTTTTTGATTAAGTCCAATGTCCGCAGCAACGGTTGCGCCTTCTCAATCGGCATTATCGTTGCACGCTCCTCGGGGAATGGATTGTGCAGAGAGACAGCGAGATGCACGTCGGTTTTTTCGAGAAATTCCCTCAATGCCGGCAATAGTCCCACCGTGGAGAGCGTCATCCTGTGCGGCGACATTGCAAAACCATAGTCGGCGGTCAAGATTTCCAACGCTTTCATAATGTTTTGGAGATTGTCCAACGGCTCGCCCATACCCATAAAGACAATGTTGGTCAGGGTGTCAAATTCCGGCAGCGACTTGATTTGATTGAGGATTTCATTGACGGTGAGATTGCCGCCAAAACCCTGCAAACACGTGTTGCAAAATTTGCAGCCCATCTTGCAGCCCGCCTGGCACGATACGCACAATGTGGCGCGGTCGCCGTCGGGAATATATGCCGTCTCCACATATCGACCTTCCAACACGCTGAAAAGGTATTTTTTTGTACCGTCAATAGATACAGTTTCCTTGACCGGCGGCACGAGTCCAAAGGTGAATTTTTCGTTGAGGAGTTCGCGCGCCTTTTTGGAGAGGTTGGTCATCTCGTCGATGCTCGACACATTTTTTTTGTAGAGCCAGTCGGCAATCTGCTTGGCGGTAAATTTTGGCAGACCCAATTGCGCCGCAACGTCTTGAAGCTCGGCGAGTGTCATACCAAATATCGGGGATTTTGTCATTTCTTTGCGTTCTTGGTGTAGAATGTTTCAAATTTTTCTTTCTTGTAAGCCTCCTCGGCGTAGAATCTTGCCACTACGTTCCAGAACGATGGCTCAAAAAATTCCGACACGCTGGATACAAAACGGTGTTCCTTGTCGAAGAAAAACATCGCCGGAAATTTGTAATTGTCACCCATCAGGGCATGTGTGAAGGCGTTTGGCATGTTTTGCCCCATGCTTACAAAAGGCTTGTCGCTGTCAAACCAGTAGAGCGAATCGGTGGTGGTAGCCTCTATGCGCACGGGGTAGTAATGTTCGTTGATGTAATTACACAATGCGCTGTCTTTGAGCACGGCGCGTTCATGCACCATCGACGCCATTGTGATGTAAGGCACGTAGCCACGGTACTTGTCGTCCACGTAGATGTCTATGAGGATGGGCTTGGGAGTCTTGTCGTATTTTTCGCGCATCTCCTTCATTGACAGCCAGTTGATTTTGCCAAGGGTGTCGATGTCGTGCTGCTTCACCTTCTTGATGTCGTCGCCGTACACATCAGGAAAACTATTCATATACAGCATAGTGAATACGTCAACGGACGACACTGTGTTGGACAGGTTTTCGGCGAAATACACTAATATCGGCTCGATGTCCTTCACTTGCATATAGCCGGGGATTGGGTTGATGCGCTTGCCACGGTCGATATATACTATGGTGGGGTAGGAGAGGCGGTCGCCCATCAGATAGTAGGCGAGGCGGTTGACTCTGCCATCGGATACGTATTCCTTGCCGTGGAATGTGACGGTGTCCTTGGTCTCGGCGTCAAACCTCACGCAATAGAAATTTTTGTTGATGTACTGCGCCAACGCCTGGTTTTGGAATGTGGTCGCCATCATCCTCTTGCACCATCCGCACCAGTCGGTGTATACGTCGATGAGGAATGGGCGGCTCTCCACGGAGTCCCTTTTTTCCGCCTCCTCGAAGCTAATCCATTCTATGGGTCCCAGGTCTTCCTGCGCCTGCGACTTGAAGCCGCATATTATTAATATGACTGCTATTAAAATTTTTTTCATTGTTGATAGTTTTCTTTTGTAACGCAAATTTACTCATTTTGACGCACAATCTGCTCCAAAACTTAATCACATTAACAATTTTTATTATAAAAACTGCAAACTCCGCATTGTTTTTATCAATATCTTTGCCGTGGAAAACTTGTTGTAAATTTTGGCAACAATTTTGCAAAACGTAGTGTAAAAAATAATACTGACTTTAAAAACAAAATGAAATGAAAAAAGCATTTAGACATTTGTTCGCGGTGGCGGCGTTGCTGGTGGCTGGCATAGCTCCGGCGGCTGCACAGGACGAACCAGATATGTTTGACATCCTTCTCGACTACATCAACGAGGAGCAGAGCACCGCGCTCACACGCCTCCAGGAAGACATCGCCAAGGGCGAAAAACTCGTCTCGCAGGCGGAGTCGCTGGACAAAAATACCCAAAAATTCTTCGATTCCGGCAAGAAGGGAAAGCAGAAGAAGGGCGAGAAAAAGTCGGCGGAGCAGAAGGGGCTCCGCATCAAGGCTCAGAAATACGTTCAGAAGTCGTATGAGCAGCTCTATGAAATCTACAAGTCTGTGCTCGACGACGCCAAGTTTGAGTACCAGTCGGATCAGGCCACTGCCGAAGACTTGATGATTCAGGCGGAGACTGCATTGCAGGAATCATCCACAAAATTTGACCCCTACGGCAAGCTCGGCACCAAGAGTCTCGAGACCAAGCCTTACAACACTCTCAAAAGCGATATGGCAGCCTGCAAACAGAAATGCATCGCCGCTGGCAACAATTGCTATGAGGCTCTGAAACTCTATGCCATACAGACCGAGAAGAAGAACCGCGAAGCCGCTGCCGAGCAGAATTATTGGAATCAGGCTGTGCAGACCAACACCATCGATTCCTACAACGGCTACATCTCGCGCTATCCTTCGGGCAAGTACGTCGCCGATGCCAAAAAGCGTATCGCCAACCTCCAGCAGAATATGGCGAAGACCAAGCGTGTCACATCCAACGACCCAAACGAGGGACTTGCTTACCGCATCCAGATTCTTGCCGACAAGAGCCAGTGGAATCCTTCCAAACTCAAAAGGCTCTACCGTGGCAACCTAAAGGTGGACGAGACCGAGCGTGAAGGCTTCTACAAGTATTGGATTGGATGTTTCCGTTCATACGCCGAGGCTCAGGCTGCAGAACAATCGATGCACCTCAAGGAATCTTTCATCGTAAGCTTCTACAATGGTGTGCAGATTCACATCACCGAGGCTCAGCAGATTGAGTCGCAGTTGGAAGACTAATTACAATAAAAAAACAATTACAATTAACAACAATTACATAAAAAAATCATCCGCCTGTGCTGCTATGAGCTGGGCGGATGATTTTGTTATTAGAGGGTGGGGTAGTGGTTGCCTACCTGATTTTCATACCGTCGGGGATGGTGAAGATGCCGTCGGGGATTTTGCCGTTTTCATCGAAGGTGTCCAGCTTGGTCTCGATGGTGAACATGCCGCCGTCCACTACGGTCTTGACGGTGAAGCCCTTCCACACCCATACTGTGGATGACACCGACATGCCCATCTGCTCGGTGTTCACCGTGTAGATTTTGCACGGGCGGCCGTCGATTACTTCTTCGCCTTTCTCCTTGATTTTGTGCTTCTTGATTACTTCAGGGGTGAGGTTGAGGAAGTTGACAGTGCCTTCGCTCTTGTGACCTTCCTTGACGTTGTTGACATCGAATGTCACCGTGCCGTCTGCCTGGCGCACGCTGCGCATCTGCATCTTGTTGCCACCCATGGCTGACATGTCCATCGTGAATTCCGATGCCTCCTTCTTGCCGTAGTCGTCGATGTAGTAGGTGGTTACCATCGGCTGACCCATCATCTCTGCTTTGGTGGTGATTACCGCCTTCTCAAACTCGTACCTTGCCTCCTGGGCTTGCGCTGTTGCGGATACTGCCACAATGGCAGCTGCCGCCAAAAACAATTTTGCTTTCATTGTCTTTTCAAAAATTTAGGTTATACATAAAATAATAATTAATTCTAATGCAAAAGTACGTAGTAGCGGTGATGTTTGATGAATAATAAAAAATAGTAGTATTTAATAGTTGCGCTGCAAAGTTACGAATATTTTTGATAGATACCAACAATAATTTGAAAAAAAGAAAGGGAAAATTGCTTTGAAAGGAGCAATGCTCCTGATACCAGGCTGAACATTGCGCGGTCACCTGCAAGACCATATTCATACGCCTTTGCGCAATGCTTCGCCCACCGCAGGGCATATATAATGCGTTTCCCTTTCTTTGTAGTTGTTTTTTTAGCCTTTAATACTACAATTGCCGGCTACAAGTATTGTGCGAGGCGGTTTTTCACGTAGTCGTATTTGTTGGGGAAATGCTCCACAAAATTGATCATCGTGATGCCCCTTCTGGCGGCTTCTTCCTTGGACCAGCGGTAAATCCTGTGGCTGCAAGTCTTCTTGTCAACAATCATGATGAACAGCCTCGGCGCGCCGTCGCGGTACAGTCCATACGAATAATCGAGAAACTTGCCCTGCCCGCCTATTGTGGTGGGCGACACGTTGCGCCTCAGCTCGTATTGCGGGAAACATTCGGCTACAATGTCCTCTATCTCCTTCCTGACGTCCACTTCCTCATCTTCCATCTCTGGCACGTTCTGCGAGGCGGCATTTTGCGGAGCGGCGGCAGGATTGCCGTTGTTGGGCGCAGGCTTAGGCTGCTGCCCTAATGCGCCGCCTGTCTGCTTGTTGATTTCCTCAGCTACGTTCTTGAGGGTATTGACGGCCTTGAACAAATCATCTAAAAATCCCATGGTAATGCGGTTTTTTGGGGTGAAGTATTGCGCAAATATAACTTCTTTTGCGGAATAATAAAAAGAAAATCAATGTTTTTTATACCGAAATGTGCAAAAAAATGGGACCGCCTTGCAGCTGTTGTTTTGTCAACAAGCCGACAGACAGTCCCTGGAAAAACTTATTAATGAGGAAACAGTAAAAAAATATACTAAGGAATCTTGAAACCGATGACGAGGATGTCGTCCACCTGATTGTAATCGGTGCCCATCCAAGAATCGATTTTGTCGTCAAGCAATTGTTTTTGCTTGTCCATTGGCTCTGTCGAAACCTCCTCCAATAACTTCTTGAATCGGCTCGACATAAACTTTTTGCCGTTTTTGCCGCCAAACTGCGATGCATAGCCGTCGGAGAAGATATACACAATATCACCCGATTGAGCATCAACGTCGTTGGTGGTAAATCCAACGTTGCCAAGGTCGAATATACCCACCGGCATACGGTCGGCGCGGTATTCTTCCAGTACGCCGTTGCGCACGAGGAACATCGGATTGAACGCGCCAGAGAATTGAAGGTGATTGGTCTCCAAATCCAAAATACATACTGCAATATCCATGCCGTCCTTGGCTTCTTCCACCTTTCCTGTCTGTTTGAGTGATTCGATGACAGAGGAGCGCAGGAGGTCGAGCATGTGTCCCGTAGATACGCCGTCCTGATTGTTGACCACGATTTCGTTGATGAACGCCGAACCGAGCATGCTCATGAATGCGCCCGGCACGCCGTGTCCCGTACAGTCGGCTGCCACCATCACAGCGTAATGGTTGACGTGCTTGAAGTAGTAGAAGTCGCCGCTCACGATGTCCCTCGGGCGGAAGAGGATGAAGTATTCGGGCAGCACAGCCGATATGGTGTCCATCGTAGGCATAATGGCTGTCTGGATGCGCTTTGCATAATAAATACTGTCCATTATCTCCTGCTCGTGGTGAGCAATCTCGTCGCGCTGCTGCATTGCGATGTTTTTCTGTACCTCGAGTTCGTCACGCTGCGAGAGAATTTCTGTCTTCTGACGTTCCAATGTGGCGTTCTTTGCCTCGATGGCGTCACGCTGCGTGAGGATTTCCTCTCGCTGGAGTTCAAGCTCGGCGTTTTTGAGCTCGATGGCTTCTTTCTGCTGCACAATTTCCGAGGTGCGCTCTTCCACTATCTTCTCCAACATCTCGTTGCGACGTTTGAGCTGTTTCTCACGCCATTTTATGATAGTGATTATCAACGCTGCAAATGCTACTACAAAGAGCAATATCACCCACCAGCGCAGATAGAAGGGCTTCATTATTTCAAATTTGAACGAATTGGCGGTGCTCCAGATGCCGTCCTTGCCCTTGGCGCGATATACAAATTCGTATTTGCCGGCGGGAAGGTTTTGGTAGCGGGCGTTGTTTTCCTTGCCTCTCGACGCGGTGTAGTCGTTGTCGAGACCTTTCATATAAAATTCGTATGTAATCGCTTCTTCGTCCTTGAAGGAGAGACCCGCAAGCTCAAAGATGAAGTTGTTTTCGTCCGCCTTGAACTTGTTGCGCTGCAGCGAAATCTTTTCACCGTTGAGGAGGAGGTTTTCGATGCGGCACTGTGGCACAAATTTGACGGTGTTTTCCTTGCGGAGGTCGTATGCCGATACGCCGTGGTAAGTGGCCACGTAGAGCACACCTTTACTATTAAGCAAAAGACCGTTGGTGACAATCTCGTTGCCGGGAAGTCCGTCATTGGAGTACACCACGATATCGACATTGTTGTTGGCGATGTCGTAATAGCAGAAGCCCCTGTTAGTGCCGAGCCAAAGGTGGTTTTTGTCGTGGTCTTTGTCGCCCACCTTCTGTATAGAGTTGATGGAGACGTTGGGCAATGTCGGTATGGTCAGCATCTGGAAATTGCCGTCCATTGTGAATTTGCCAAGACCTTCCTCCATGCCCACCCAAAGCACATCGTCGATGGCGGCGAGACCAAGCACCGGCGAGGGCGTGGCGCAGAGATTCTCAAAGGTGATGCCATTGTACCTGACAAGTCCCGTATTGTTGCCGCCCACCAGCATATCTTTGTAGCTGACAATCTGGCTTACAAGCGATGTGAAATCGTTGGTGATGGGCGTAGGCTGTTCGTTGAAACTTGCAATCCTATATACCAACCCGTCTGTGCCCGACATCAGGAATATGTCGCCTGATGGCGATGCATAGACATTCTTGAGGCTGAATATCTTGGTGTCAAATTTCTTTTCGTGCTTGCGCTTGAGATTCTTGACGTCGTAGATGTACCATCCGTAGCTGTCGGCGATGAAGAGGTCGCCGTCTGGCAATGATGTCACCACGTATGGCAGCTTGTCGCCGTCCAATTGGTCAGAAAAATCCACAAGCGTATTGTGATAATACATTATCTTGTTGTTGAACGCCATCCAGATGCGTCCGCTTGCGTCCTCGATTATGTTATTGAGGTAGCTGTCGATGAGTTCCGGGTAGAGGTTGCGGAGCGAGCGGTTGGTGAGTTTTTGGATGCCGCCGCTAAAACCAAACCAGAAGTTTTCTTCCTCGTCCTCGAAGAAGGAGAGGAGTTTCAGGTTTTTGAGACCGATTGACTGGTCGTACCTGATGGCAGTCTGCTGCAACGAGAATATCTGGTACGCCTCGAAATCCGACAATAGGAATATCGAACCGTCCTTGTTTTGCTTGATGGTGCGTATGCGCGAATTAGGGTTGATGCTCACGCGGTTGTTGATGCGGAGGCTGTCGATATTGTCGCTATTGAAATCTGCCAAATAGCCAGTGTAAACTCCGTCGTATGCGGAGAGCCATATCTCGCCATCTTCCTTCACAAATACGCTGTAGCACTCCTTGTTGGCGAGTTGCTTGATATTGTATTCGCGATCCATCAGGAAGAAGCCCTTTGGCGTTGCAATGAATGTATTGCGTCCTGTCTTGCTTTGCGTGAGCGAAGTGACGATGGTGGGCAGCGCGGGGGCTTTAGAGTTGATATGGAGTTGCTGCTTGTTGTTGGCACTCAGGAAAAATAGTCCCTTGTCGCCATATACGTACTTGCCGTCGTTGGCATTTATATATATGTGCTTGAATGCCACGCCTTCAAAGTATTTGTAGAAATTGCCAAGGTCGTCTATGCAGACTATGCCGTCGATGGTGGCAAAATACATCCATCCCTTGCTGTCTTGGGCTATGTCAAACACAATGGTATTGACAATGCCAGCGTCGTTGGCAAATGTCTCCATCTTGCGTCCGTTGAATTTGACTGCGCCCGAGTGCGTGCCAAACCACATATAGCCTTCGTTGTCCTGGAATATGCACCTGATGTCCTCCTGCGGCAATCCCTGGTCGGAGCCGTAGAACACAAATGGAAAGTAGCCAGTCTGATAGGTCTGGTACATCGCGTTGAGGTGGTTTTGTGCCGCCTTGTACGGTATCGACGATTGCTCCTTGAATGCGTCGTCGATGCTGCCTGACTCCTTGCTACGCTCGAGAAACTCGATGATTTTCTGGCGGAGCTTGGGCTGGTTTTTCTTGATGCCCCAGCCAACAGAATACAGGTCGCCGACCACAAATTTTGCTTCGAGTTCGGGATATTTTGGAAGCGAATAGATGTCGAAGTTGACGATGCAGTAGTCTGCCTTGCCGCTGATGACCTCGGGGAAAAATTCGTTTGCCTCCTTGTAATGGTAATTGACGCCGTTGCGGAGGTTGTTTTCTATGAGTTTTTCCTCGTAGATAGACCCCTTGGATGTTACGCCCTGATATTTGGCGAGGTCGTTGATTGACTTGATGTCCTTGTCCTTGCGAGCCACTACAATGTCGGCAGTAGGCAGCACGTCGATGATGTCTATCTTGTTTTGACGCCAAGGCACAGGCGAGAGGAGGTCGCATGCGATGTCGAAGTTGTTGAACTCTTCCGGTGTATATGCGCTGTCTTTCACCACTTCGCCATGACTGTCCTTGAAGTATTCTTCGAGGGCTTTCACAACGTGTATCTCGAGTTTGAGATTGAGTGAGTTAGCAAAACTATATGCGAGCGAGTGGTTGAATTGTTTTGCGCCCGATGGGTGGTACACGAGGTCACGGTCACGAAGTGCGACTATGAGCTTGCCCGACGCCTTGATTTCGTCCATATCGCGGTAGTTGCTCGTGCTGCTGGTCTTGGTGTCGGAATACGACTCTATGATATTGGAGTACGATTCGTAGTTGAAGTTGAAATATGTGGTGAAGAGCTTGTCGAGAAGACCCGTGCCTTTCATCATCAGGAAGAAGTTGTCGATTTCCTCGACGAGGGTCTTATTGCCCTTTTCTGCCGCCCACGCCACTCTGTCGGGGGCTCCTACAGGGAAAGCGAGGTTGAATCTTTGCCTGTTTTCCTTGGCGTTGACAAATTGCAAGCCGACGTATGACACAGTCACAAAGCCGTCCACTTTGCCAGTCCGAGCAAGTTCCTGCGATTCCTCTTCGCTGCGAGTCTTCACTATCTCGATGCCACCGCCTATCATATCGTTGATAATCTGCATATTGTGCTCGTATGACGAATTGCCCATCAGGGCAATCTTGAGTCCCCTGAGGTCACGGTAATTTTTTACCTTCAATTTCTGTGATGTCGGGCGCATCCTTTCGGGTACAAAGAATTGGTTTACGACAGATGTTTGCTGACGGTAATTGCTAACAATCAAGAGGTCAGACACCTTCATCTCGCCCGCGAAGTCAAAGAATTTTTCGCGCCAGTCATATATATAAGTGGTGCCGCAGATGAAGTCGGCTTTCAGCAGGGCGTCGGGGGTGTAATATACGGAGTCGTTGGTGATGTAATCTGCTGGCACAATGCCATCGTGTGAGAATATCTCATTCCATTCTATCTCCACAAACTCAAGCTTACAATTGATGAATTTTGCAAACTCTTCGGCAAATTGGCGGTTGATGGTCTGCATACCACTTCTTGTGAATGCCACCCTGACCACTCCGCTGCGGCGAATCTCGTCGAGCGTGCGGCTGTAGGATGCGCTTACCACCATGGTAATCAATAATATGAGCGATAGAAATCTTTTCATTTTGTAGTTGTAATGCTGCAACTGCGTGCAAACTTTCCGCAAAGATACACATTTTTAGCAGTATATCGTCAAGTTTTTTGCAATTTTTGTGCCGAATCACCTATTTTTAGTAAAAGTATCGTTTACAAATACCTATTTTTAGGGATTGTGCGGCAGACGATTGCATTGTAATTTTGCATCGTACAAATTTTAGAAAAAGGCTATGCCTCCATAAGAAGATTTGATTGTTTGTTTGATTTTTTTTATTTCAACAAAAATGCCGGCTGCAACCATTGCAACCGGCGTTTTTTCTATAAGGTCTTCAGATATTTCTCCAATCTTGCAAGTCCTTCCTTGATATTCTCCAGCGAATTGGCATAGCTAAACCTCAGGAATCCTTGTCCTTGCGAGCCGAAGTCGATGCCCGGGGTGACGCCCACGTGTGCGTTTTCGAGTATGTCGAAGGCAAACTTGTAGGTATCTGCCGCAAACATCCTTGCGTCTGCAAATACATAGAATGCGCCCACAGGCTCAGTCCATATTTTGAAGCCGAGCCGTTTCAATCCCTCTACGATAAACTTCCTGCGCTCGTCGTAGATGGCGCACATCCGCGCAACATCCTCGTCGGCCTCTTCGATGGCTGCGATGCCACCCATCTGCGCATCGCTCGGCGCACAGATGAAGAGGTTTTGTTGCAATATCTGCAATGTGCGCATGTATTTCGTGGGGGCTACCAAGTAGCCGAGCCTCAATCCAGTCATTGCAAACCGCTTGCTGAACCCATTGAGTACAAAGGCATTGTCGGTATATTCCAAAATGGAATGAGCCTTGCCTTCATAGACAAGTCCGTGGTAGATTTCGTCAGATATTACGGTAATGCCAAGTTCGGCTATCTGCCGCATCACTTCCGGCTCTATCAACGCGCCAAAAGGATTGGACGGCGAATTGATGAAGATTGCCTTGGTCTTGGGCGTTATCTTCTTTTTAACTTCCTCAATGTCAATACGAAAACCATCTTCGGGGCAGAGGTCGATGTTCACCGGCACAGCATTGACAGCCCTCACAAAATTGGCGTAGCAAGCGTATCCGGGGTTGAAGACCAACACCTCGTCGCCAACATCGCACAATGTCCTCAATACCATCAATATGGCGGGCGACGAACCCGACGTCACAACAATATTTTCGGGCGAAAAACTAACACCAAACTCCTCATAATATAGTGTTGCAATCGCCTCCCTCAATTTGGGGATGCCGAGCGAATGAGTGTAATGCGTTTGTCCGTTTCTTACTGCATTTACCACAGCCTCACTAACACAATAAGGCACGTCAAAATCAGGCTCGCCAACTTCCATGTGTATTATGTTGATGCCCTGACGTTCCATTTCCTGTGCCTTTTCCAGCACTTCCATCACAATAAAAGGTGTAATATCTTCAAGCATTTTTGGATTTATTGATTTGTTGGTTTTCGATTTACGATTTTTGAATTATGAATTATGCATTGTTTCAAACTTCAAACACCATTCCGTCTTCTGCCGCCGTTGTGTTTGGGAAGATTTCGCGAGCTTGCTTCTCAAGCAGTCCCACAGACTCGTACCGCCCCGAATAGTGTCCGATGACGAGTTTGCCGACGCCAGCATCCCTCGCCACTGTAGCCGCCTGACCGGCTGTGCAGTGGAATGTCTCGGAGGCGCGCCTTTCGTATGAATTGTCGTAGGTCGCCTCGTGGTAAAGCACGTCAACACCTCTGACGGCTTCCACCACAGAATCGAGTTTGGTGGTGTCGGTGACAAAGGCGTAGCTTTTTGGCTTGGGCGGCTCTATGGTGAGTTCCGAATTTGGGATTACTGTGCCGTCCTCGAGGGTGAGGTCGCTGCCGTTTTTGATGGCAACTATTTCGGCTATTGTAAGGTTGTAGCGCGGTATGCACTCCTTGATGATATTGAGAGGCAATGGTTTTTCGCGGAAGATGAATCCCCAGCACGGTATCCTATGGTTGAGCGGAAAACTATACACCTCCAAGTGCTTGGTTTCCAATGTCAACGATACTCCGTCGGGCGACAGCGGCACATAATTGAGGGTGTAGCCAAGCTCATGCACCAATACCGGTGAATATTGCGATTCAAGCATCTGTTGCAGACGCGGCGGGCAATGTAGATACACTTCGCCCTTGCGCCCCGAGAGGTCGAGCGTCGAGAGCAGCCCAAACAGCCCAAAAAAATGGTCGCCGTGCAGGTGCGAGATGAAAATGTGGTTCAACGCGCCAATCCTGACACTCTGCCTACGCATCAACACCTGCGTCGTCTCCGCGCAGTCCACAAGGAATATCTGATTGTTGTGGCTGACTATCTGCGCCGTGGCGTTGCGGTGGAGTGTTGGAAGTGCCGAACCGCAGCCCAATATCTTAACTGTAAATGACATAATGTCCAATAAAATAGTTTTAAAGCTGCGAAAATATAAAAAATCCAGTCCAATACAAAAAAAATATGAAATTTCAGGCAACAAATTAGCATAATAATAAGTCTTTTTTATAAATTTGCAACTGAAAACAGACTTTAACAACCGGTACCGAGATGAAAATAAATAGATACACATATATACTGCCCATTATAATTATGATGGCACTTTGTACAAGCGGCGGCCTCCGAGCGCAGACATTGGTGTCGTCATACCCATACACATGGGGGTTTGAGAATGGATTTGGCGGCTGGAAAAACTCCACAGGACAGCTCAACGACTGGAGGATAGGTCGCGACGACGATGCGCACGTGAACGACGAGCGAAAAAAATTGGTGACCGGCCCTTCGGAAGCATACGAAGGCGGCGCATACGCATACGTGGATTTGTACAATTACGCCAACGCCCAGCCTGTGGCTATGACCAAGACATTTGACTTCTCCTCGCTCACCAACCCGATTCTCTCGCTGTTTATGCACAACCATTGGGAAGGCGACAATCACGACGTATTCTTCTCATTGGAGGTGAAGGAGTCCGACGACCCATACTGGCATCAGCGCATTTCTGTCACAAAAAATGACGACGACATCTGGCACAAGGTCAATGCCTGTCTGTCGGATTTTGCGGGCAAGCCGAGCGTTGACATCCGTATCACCGTAACCCCCGACAAGGGCACGCAAGTAATAGCCATCGACAAAATCACCATTGAAGACTTCATAATCACCGCCAGTGTCACCGATGTCACTTGCTACGACTATCAGGACGGTGCCATCACTATAAAACCGTCGTGCGGTGGCCCTGAGTTCCAATACTCGATTTATGCTGGTGCCGATGCCACAGTCACCACCCAAAGATCGATGACATACACCGAATTGTACGCCGGACGCTACAATGCAAAAATCGTGGACATCACTTCTCAATGTGCGGCGCAATTGACATCCATCAATGTGGCTGAACCGCCGGAGATAGAGGTGCGCCCGTATATCGAAGACATCAGGTGCTACAACGACAAGAATGGTAGCATCGTTGTAGGCGCGTCGCAGGCTGGCTATCCCGATATGAAGTTTGAATATTCAATAGACAATGGTGATTCATTCCAGAGCGACACACGTTTTAGCGGTCTCTCGGGCGGTACATACTACGTCCGCGTCCAAAACGAAAAAGGATGCCTCTCCAAAGCTGTGGAGAAAGAGATAGGTCGTGACGTATTGCTTGAAATCAACGACATCGCCGTCACCAATGTCACCTACTGCCACGGCGAAAGGTCTGGCTCGATAACCGTAACCGCCAATTTCCGTAAAAATGCCTCCGTTGACTATTCTATCGACGGCGGCGAGACACCATACCACAACAACATGTTCCAGCAGCTCCCCGCCGGCGAATACCACGTGGCTGTCATCGACCAAAACAAATGCAAGGTCGTATGGCCAGAGCCGGTCATCATCACCGAGCCTGAAAAATTGGAACTTGTCAAGCTTGTTCACACAGACATTGACGGCTGTCACGGTGCGGCAAACGGCACTATCGACATCAACCTCAAGGGCGGTACGGGTCAGTATTGGACTACAATCGACGGACTCATCTACAACGACCGAACCTCATACAATGGTCTTGAAGCCAAGTCGTATTACATAAGCGCACACGACCAAAACAACTGCACCCTCGACATCGGCGAAGTTGTCATCAGTCAGCCCGACCCCGTGGAAATCACCAGTGTAAAGCCTTACAATGTCAAAGGCTGTCACGGCGACGCCACAGGTTACGTAGAAATCAATGCCAAAGGCGGCACGGGCGCACTCACTTACAGCCTCAATGTAGAGGGCGTGGAGCCATCGCAGGAATCCACCATCAGAAATCTTAGCGCAGGACGTTACTTCCCCACGGTCACCGATACCAAGGGATGCGAGGCCACTTACGAATACAATTTCATCGACATCGCTGAACCTGACGAATTTACATTCTTCAACATTGCATCGTCCGACCGTGAAATCAAATGCTACGGACAGGAAAATGGCATCATCAATGCTGTGGCTCAGGGCGGCACATTGCCATATCATTATACCGTCGATGACTTCGCGCACACCATCACAGTACAGACTGTTAATACGGCGTTCTTCTCGGATTTGCCCGCTGGCACATACACCGTGAAGGCTCGTGACGGCGAAGGCTGCGAAACCCAAAGCGAACCGATAGAGCTGCTCCAGCCCGACGAACTCGTCATCAAGGAAGTGGACGCCACGTCGCTTTTGTGTCACAACGACAAGAGCGGCACTATATCAATTGCTGTAGATGGCGGTACTCCCGCCTACAAATACGGATACAGTATCCACGGCGACAATAATTTCCGTGACCTTCTGCCTCGTCAGGTAATCACCGAACTTGCACCGGACGTGTACGATATTATCGTCACCGACAAATATCAGTGTACCGCTTATTATTACAATATCACTGTATCGCAACCCGACCAGCTCGAAATCTACGACATTACGCCGCAGGACGTGTCGTTGTGCTACGGCGATACCAATGGCAAAATCATTATCAACGCCAAAGGCGGCACCCAGCCATACGAATTTTCCATAGACAATGGTTCGCACTTCCAAGCCAACAATGTTTTTGAAAATCTGCCAGCCGGCAATAATTACCACATCGTGGTGCGCGACGCCAATAAGTGCGAGGAAGACGGCGGCGCAACGCTCCTCAACCAGCCAGACGAGCTCAAAATCAACTATATGAATTATCAGGACATCCACGGATGCCACGGCTCCAATACCGGCTTTATCGAATTTTTGGCGTCGGGTGGCTCTGGCGAACTCAAATACAGCATCACAGGCTATCCGCAGCAGCTCAACGGCGATTTTTACGACATTCCAGCTGGCTCATACGAACTCCGTGTGGAAGATGCACATGGATGTAGCGCAAAGCATCCCGGCATCACCATCAACGAGCCGCCGGTGTTTGAAATAATTGGCGAGCCTGAACTCACGCACAACCTCTGCTACGGCAACAACAACGGCGAAGCCATCTTCACTGTAAGGGGCGGCATGCCGATACAGGCTGAATTTCCATACAAATTCTACCTCAATCCCGACGGCAATGTGGATGCGGGCATCGATCCGACGTGTTATGACGGCGTTTTCAATTATCTCTACGCCGGCAAATACGATGTGGTGATACGCGACTTGTACAATTGCGAAATCAAGACCTCCTTCACAATCACAGAGCCGGATCTCTTTGAAATCACGAGCCTCGACACTCTCAATGTCAATACCTGTTATGGCGATTCGTCGGGCTACATCAAGGCCAATATCACGGGCGGTGTGCAGCCGGTGACTTTCACGTGCGCAAGCGCGACCCGAAATTTCACCAACGACAATGGCATTTTCAATAAGCTCACCGCCACACAGTACGAAATCATTGCAGAGGACAACAACGGTTGCCAATCTACGCAATATATGACGCTTATCCAGCCGTCGCAATTGATTCTCAAAAACGTCACTTTCACTGACATACTCTGCCACGACGCCGGTACAGGCGAAATCAGGGTGGAAGGTGATGGCGGCGTCGGCGATATTTCGGTATCCATCGATGGCGGCAAGAGTTATCCCTATTCCATCGGCAATATCACCGGCGTAAAACCCGGCGACTACACCATTATGATTAGGGACGTCAACCATTGCGTCGCCAAAAACACAAAGCAGATAAAAATCAACAACCCGCCCGAGCTTACAGTATGGGCGGAGGCTGCTGATATTATATGCCACGAAGGCAATACCGGCAAGATACTCGCCCAGGCATCGGGCGGCACCAAGCCTTACTCATTCTCCATTGACAATGAAAAATGGTACGACAGCCGCTCCGTATTCGACAACCTCGATGAAGGCACATACATTGTATCTGTCAAAGACTACAACCAGTGTCCTGCACAGTCGCAGCCGCTCACAATAAAACGTCCGAGCAACAAGGCGGGATTCAAGCTCAGCACATACGAAGGGTGCTCGCCATTGGAATTTACAATGACGCAGGATTTCGAGGGCATCACCAATTACACCATATCCAACGGCGACAGGATCTACGAGCGCACCGCGCCCACGCGTCACACGATAGTCAACAACACCGACACCGAGCAAAAATATGAAATCCTTGCCCAAATCGTTTACAACAATGGCGTAGGATGCTCCGACACGGCGCGTCAATACGTGACTGTATTCCCGCAGCCTAAATCCGACTTCCGCCTCGCCGACACCGCAGTCGTATGGCCCAGCAACACCGCCGTGATTGCCAACCTCACCAAAAATGTCACCTCGGCGCATTGGGACTTTGGCGATGGCACTACGTCCGACGAACTCCAACCTTCATCACACTCTTATCCGTCTTGCGGCAATTACAATATCATTTTGATACAGAGCGACGGACGCTGCATTGATACCCTCGAGAAATCGTTCTACATATCTGGACGCGAGATATTGCCGTCGTTCACCGTGAGCGACTATTCGGGATGCGAGCCGCTCCGCGTTACATTCAACAATATCTCTGTAAATGCCGACTCGGTAGTGTGGAACTTTGGCGACGGCACCAATCCCGTAGCCACCGTGTTGAGAAACATCGACCATACATACACAGCCCCAGGCTCATACGAAGCCACGCTCACCCTCTACGGCGATTGTGGCTCATCAACCACTACATCTCAGACCATCGTCGTGCATCCCAAGCCGACTGCGTCATTCCAGCAAAACCTCGATACCATATACGAAGGTCAGATACTGCGCGTGTACTGCGAATCATCACCGTCCGACAAGTACATCTGGAATTTTGGCGACGGCACTATAGAAGAAGGTCTCGCCACCGCCGAGCACGAATACAAATTTGACGGCACATTCGACATTAGCCTTACCGTGATGACCGGCAATTCGTGCCTCGACACTGCCAAAGTGAGAGGCGCGGTCACCGTGGTGACATCGCCCATTGTGGTATTCCCCACGGCGTTCACTCCCAATGGCGACGGCGTCAACGACATCTTCGTTCCTGTACACGGCGTGATTCCCGAGTATGAAATCATCATCCTCAATAGAAACGGCGTGGTGGTGTACCGCAGCAAAGACATCGACGAAGGGTGGGACGGCACGCGCAACGGCAAGCCCTGCCTGCCTGGAATGTACGTCTATAAGGCCAAGACAGTGCTCCGCGACCAGACCATCCACTTCCACTACGGACATATCATGCTGTACAGATGACAAGGGAAAACAACATTATTTAATTTTTTCATAAAAAAAGTTTTTTTTCATCTATTATATTAATATCTTTGCGCAAAGATAATCATTAAACAAAACACAATGATGAAACATCATACAAAGATAATAATGACGCTTGCAGTAGGCGCGGCAATGATGGCGTCTTGCACCCAGGTCAATGAAAACAGCAACAAGCCTCAGACCGACACGCTGTCGCAAGTTCAAAAGCAAGCCTTCAATCAGGCAAAGGCGGTATTCTACGCGCTTCCATCGCCAGTGGAGACAGCCACAATGCTCGAAAACCTCGGTGTGAAATTCACCGACAAGTTTCTCCACTCGACAGCAGACGCCGTCAAGTACAACACCACGTCGTCAGAAGCCCTCAACCTCGGCATCTACACCGCCGACATGAGCTTCTGCGCACTCTACGAGCAAAACCAGGCGGTCATCGACTACCTCGCCACAGTCAAAAAACTGTCTGAAAAGCTCGGCATTTCGGGATTCTTCAACGACAGCACGTTGCAGACTTTCCAGAACAACATCAACAACAAGAACAAAATCATAAATTCCATCTCGGAATCATACAGTAAGTCCACCGGCTACCTCGATGAGCAGGAGCGCACCGAAATTGCTTCCACAATCATCGTGGGAGGTTGGATAGAGACCTTGCACCTCACGCTCAGCATGCTCAAGGACGTCAACCTCAAAACCAACAAGGCGGACGTCAACGACATAATGCTCAACCAGCAGTTTACTCTTGAAGACCTGATAGGAATGTTGGAACTCTTCAAAGAAGACAAATACATCGCACAGCTCGAAGACAAGCTCATCGGTCTCAAGAAGACATTCGACACCATCCACGGCGAAATCACCTTGGAGCAAATCGAAAAACTCGAGACCAGCGTCACCGAAATCCGCAACAACTTCATCCAATAATAATATACGCAGCCATGAGATACATATTTAAAATAATAGCCGCTACAATCATATTCCTGATGGCACTGCCGTCCGGCTCGCAGGCGCAATGCAAGCAGTTTTCGGAGACGGAAGTGATGCCGCTGCTCGGCGAGTACATCGTCAGTGGCAGATACAATACGCTCAAGCTAAGGGAAGGCGAAGAGATTCTCATCTTCAAGACCCTCAGCAAAGGCATCGACTACCGCATAATAGTCAAGTGCGTAGATTCGTTGGCAGCCAACCTCCACTTCACAATCACCGACTGGGAGGACAACACAATCTACGACAACCAATCCCAAGGTTACAAGTGGGACTTCAAGAGCGAAAAGACACAGCGCATCAAGATAAACGTCTCAGTGCCCAAGACCAGCGAAAATCCCCCGCTCAAAGAAGGCTGCATGACCGTTATCACAGGCATCAAACCCGACCTGTAAATCGATACGCCATGCCTGCTTCAACAACAAAAACGAGCCACAACTTCAATTCTGGAGTTGTGGCTCGTTTTTTGTGCCTGAAATGCAAAAAAATGTAAACATTATATGCAAAAAAATCAAAAATATATTTTATATTTGCGCTTGTCAAAACCTGTATATTATGAGAAGAACAACAATACTACTGATACTTTTGCTTGGGTCTGTGCTGGATATTTATGCGCAGAAAGCACCCGAATTTTACGCCGTGTTTGACGGCAAAAACACCGTCACGGCATACTATAATGGCGATATGCCCGACAATGCGTACCACTTCAACAACGACGCACTGTTTCCGCTTTACAATATTACAAAGGTGGTGTTTGACCCTTCGGTCAAAAATTACGCGCCCACAAGCTGCAAAAACTGGTTTTCTTATTGCGACAATCTCACCGAAGTCATTGGCCTCGAAAACCTTAATACAGCCAACGTCACCGATATGAGTGGGATGTTTTACCGTTGTATTTCGCTCAAAAAAATAGACCTAAGCCACTTCAACACCTCCAACGTTACCGACATGAGCGAGATGTTTGCCCACTGCTGGGAGTTGCAGGACATAGACCTAAGTCATTTCAATACCGCCAATGTCACCAACATGAACGAGATGTTTTCCAATTGTTACAAACTCGAAAACATCGACGTAAGCCACCTCAACACATCCAAAGTAACCAAGATGGAAGGCATGTTTATGGAATGTAACGGACTCAAGGAAATCAACTTCGCCAATTTTGACACACGCAGCGTCGTGGATATGAGCGAGATGTTTTCGGGGTGTTACAGCATCGCCAAGATAGACCTCAGCAGTTTTAAT
>JAFXMJ010000259.1 GCA_017530465.1 Bacteroidales bacterium | reverse complement strand
GATAATTTCAGCGTAAAATCAACGTCTTTTATGTTGAAATTCCTTGAAATAGAGGCTGAAAATTCGGCGTAATTTTCGATTTCGTTGTCGGGGATGTTGTACTCCAAAAAGTAACGTTTGCCCGACAAAATCGCCGTTACATTTGCCGCCCAATCATTGTATTTGATTGCCACCGAGCCACTGCCCGAATGAAGCGGCGTGTATGGAATTTGCGATTTGTAAAGTTTTGATTTGTTGTCGGTTACGTCTTGCGCTTTTTGATATGAATATCGCGCCGAAAGGTCAATCAAAACTTCAGAAATTGCCACTTTTTTGTCCGCCGCGAGGTCTACGCCCGTGATTGTTACCTTGCCGTAATTTGCCATTTTCCAAATGTAAAGGGTAGGGATTGCGACGATTTTGTTTTTTATTTTGTTGTGATAACAATTGACCGACGCGCCCCACTTTTTGCTCGAATACGACAGCCCAAAATCCATTTCCCGCGCATCTTCGGGTTGCAGTCCCGTAGTGCCTAACGTGGTGTAATACAGTTCGTTGAAGGTCGGTACGCGGTAAGTGTTTTTGAGCATCAAGGTTGCCGAAATTTTTTTATTTATTTTTACAACAACACTTGCAAATGGCGACCACCTGTCCAAATCCTGAAAATGCGACCCTTTTTCGGTATGTTCTCTCAAATGCGTGAAAACTCCGCCCAAAGTTGCCGTTAAAAATTTCTTATAATTATAACGCAAATTCGCCGCCGCCTGAATCGTGTTTCTCGTTGGTTGTCTGTCGGTTATGTTGCTTACTAAGGTATTAATATTTTCGTCAATTGCCACCGAAAATGTAAGCGGCTCGCAGATTTGCCAAAGATTAATCCACGATAAGAACAATTCGTTTTGCGTGGATTTTTGCACCAATTTGCCGTCGGAATACATCACGTTGATGTCAGAATATCGGCTGAAAGAATAATTGTATTTTGCAATTATTTTTGTGGTTAAATCGCTGAAAATCCGATATTTATAGTTGCCTTGTATAAATAAATTTTCGTCTTTCAAACGTTCTTCGGCGCGAGGGTTGTAGAGGACGACGCTGCCCGGAAGTCCGCGCTCCGAGAGGTAGCCGTAGATTTTCAAGTCTAATGATTTGCGCACCGTGTCGTTGTAATGTAACGCGAGTTCGAGTTTGCCGGAGCGGATGTCGGTGTTTCGGCGTTTTTCGGTGGTGATGGTTTTGTAATTTTTCAATGTGAAATTGTACATCCCGTCGCTGCGCATATATTCGCCTTCGGTCTTGATTGTAAGGTGGTTAGATAGTTTTTGATTATAATTGCAATTTGCAAAAAAATACCCGAAAGATCCTGTCCGCAAATTGATTTTCAGGCGGTGGTTGCCGTCAAAATTTTCCTGAAAAGAATTGATGCTCAGCACCGCGCCCGACGCAAAAAGTTTGGCGGGTTTTAGCATATTATCATCCTGACCCACAGATAGTTTGAGTTCGGAAATAGAATTGACATCAAACCTCGAAATATCAATCTGCCCCGCCTGCGTGTTTGAGACCGGCACACCGTCGTATTCCACGGCTGTATGCGATGCGCCGAGCGACCGCACTGACACTGTTTTAAGACCGCCAATGCCGCCGTAGTCCTTGATTGTCAATCCATTGAAAAGCCTCAACGCTCCCGCCACGTCAATCGTTGGAAGGAGCGCGAGACGCTCGCCCCTCAGCAATTGCACGGCGGATGTATTGTTTCTTTCTGCGGGCGCAATAATATCTATCCTGTCGATCTCGCGGTGGATGGTGGTGTCGTTCTGAGCGTTAACGTCAAGGCAACAACCCACCAGCCACGCCGCAAGAAGGCAGTATGGCAGTTTAGTGGTCATAAAATAATTTCTTAAAAACATGTCGGACACCTCCGCCCTCCTCGGGGCTGTATGTCCCAATTGGTTTTGCAGGTCTTCTGGCTCGCCCCGCCGTCCACGCCTTCCCGAAAACGTTGATTCTCAGTGGCGAAAGAATGTGGACGGCTTTTTTGAAAGGGCACACAGCTGCGGGACAGTCCGGGATTCTTACCCGATTCCCTTTTAATGCCGTCAGCGAGGCATCGCCACGGCAACAAAACCGGGCGCAAAGGTAAGAAAAAAACGCTTTTGTTACATAATAGAATATATTATTTTTATGTAAACCCACCGCCAAATCTTAAAGTAAAATTGCGCCAAATCTTAAAGTGAAATTGCGCCAAATCTTAAAGTAAAACTGCGCCAAATCTTAAAGTAAAATTGCGCCAAATCTTAAAGTAAAATTGCGCCAAATCTTAAAATAAATTTGCGCCAAATCTTAAAGTAAAATTGCGCCAAATCTTAAAATAAATTTGCGCCAAATCTTAAAATTGTTTATATTTGCATCGTAAAAAACTGCGAAATATGAAAGTAAAAAACTATCTACCAAGGATATACGATACATTGCTATCAGATATGTTGCAACGTAGCGGTGCTGTGTTAGTGGTTGGTCCGAAATGGTGCGGTAAAACAGCCACCGCATTGCAAACTGCCAATAGCGTCATTTATATGCAAGATCCTGACAAAGGCAGGGCGTATATGTCTGCCGCTGATACTAAACCATCGCTTCTTCTTGAAGGCGATACACCTCGGCTCATCGACGAATGGCAGATGGCGCCGGTGCTTTGGGATGCCGTTAGGTTTGCTGTGGATCAGCGTGGCGAAATGGGACAATTTGTCCTCACAGGTTCGGCTGTGCCAATAGAAAATTCTACAATGCATACGGGTACTGGTAGAATAGCGCGGTTGACGATGCGCACGATGAGCCTTTATGAATCTGGGGAATCAAACGGAAGTGTCAGTCTGAAAGATTTGTTTGATGGCAAACCGATTGAATCTGATATTTCAACTTTGGATGTTGAGGATTATGCTCGTTTGATATGTCGTGGCGGATGGCCTGCCGCTGTCAAGATGAAGGGTAGCAACAGCCTTAAAATTGTCCAGGACTATGTGGATGCCATTATAAATCAGGATGTTTCACGTGTTGATGGAGTGGAACGCAATCCTCGTCGGGTTCAATTATTGTTGCGCTCTCTGTCGAGAAATCTCGCAACAATGGCGTCTAATGTTACTATTTTGAAGGACATAGAGGCAAATGAAACTTCATTTTCAATTCCAACACTCGACAATTATCTCAACGCTCTGCGTCGAATTTTTGTAGTCGAAGACCAAAACGCTTGGCAACCGTCTTTGCGTTCAAAAACTGCCATACGCACTTCGGCAAAACGTCATTTTACAGACCCGTCGATTGCCGCTGCCGCATTGCGTATCAGCCCGGAGATGTTGCTCAAAGATTTTAATACGTTTGGATTCTTTTTTGAGTCGCTATGCACCCGTGATATGCGCATCTACGCACAGGCATGCGACGGCGAGGTGCTGCATTACCGTGACAAAAACGAACTTGAAGCCGATATGATAATCGCGCTTCGCGATGGACGTTGGGCGGCTGTGGAGGTAAAACTTGGCAACAATCAGATTGAAGAGGGTGCAGCCCATTTACTCCAACTTGCTCAAAAAATTAACACTGAAAAAATGGGCAATCCGTCGTTCCTTATGATTCTCACCGGCGGCGAATTGGCATATCAACGTGCTGATGGTGTGTACGTTGTGCCGATAGGATGTATGAAAAATTAATATAGTATTCAAATGAAAAACTTTGCAGCAATAGATTTTGAAACAGCTAACTACAATCGTTCTTCCGTTTGCTCGGTTGGTATTGTGATAGTTAGGAATGGTGAAATCGTCGATTCCTTTTATTCGCTCATTCAGCCGGAGCCAAATTATTATAATTATCAATGTTCGCGAGTTCACGGTCTATGCCAAGAAGATACCGAGGATGCGCCAGTGTTTCCGAAAGTATGGGCGCAGGTAGAGCCCCTGATTGCCGGTTTGCCATTGGTGGCACATAACAGACCTTTCGACGAAAGTTGTTTGAAGGCAGTCTTCCGTGTTTATCAGATGGATTATCCTGATTATGAATTTTATGACACCCTTTGCGTTTCACGCCGAGTGTTTCGACATTTGCCAAATCATCAACTACAAACAGTAGCGGCTGCCTGCGGCTATCGTTTGGATAAGCATCATCACGCATTGGCAGATGCAGAGGCTTGCGCGTGGATTGCGAGGGAGATATTGTAGTAAGGTATGAATCGCATTAAATCCTCAATGCTCCCACCCCCTGCATTGAGGATTTTTATTTTAAACCATCCCCCGCTTCCTCCGTCTAATCCAAGCTATGAATAATACTTCTCAATCTCCCGACTTGAAGGCTGAATTGAAGTCCTATGTCAAGCCGATTTTTGTGGAAATTGCCCTCGTGATGCTTTTGGGCGCGGTGGATACGGTGATGCTCAGTCATCTCGATACAGGCGTGGAGGGCGGCAGCGACAATGCTGTGGCGGCAGTTGGGCTGGACAACCAACTGTTTAACCTTGTGATATTGATATTCCAATTTGTGTCCGTCGGCACGGGCATCGTGTGCGCACAGTATATCGGCGCGGGTTTCAAGAAAAAACTCGTGCAGGTCGTGGGCATCTCGCTGATGGTGAACGCCGTGGTGGGCGGCGTGATGAGCGTGTTTTTGGGCTTGAAGACCGAGGCGGTGCTCGAATTTATGGATCTCGCCCCCGAACTTATGGAG
>JAFXMJ010000258.1 GCA_017530465.1 Bacteroidales bacterium | reverse complement strand
ATCGTCGCACATATTTTCGACCCTCAGCGATACCTGCGACGAAATATTAGTACTCCGCGACGGCATCATTACCGAAACAGTTCAGCGCGCTGATTTTCAAAAACTTGAAGAAGAAATTAAAGGTTCAAGAATAAAGGATTTGGTTAATAAACTCTGTTTGGAGTAAGGCGTGGATTTTTTTCATAACCTCCATTTCGTCATCTTATGTGCGCACAACAAATTCACCGCCACTACAACTACGCCAACTATCATCTGCCAAATATCGACAGTTAACAACATAAAGCATTGCTTTAAGATATAGATGCTAATTGGCAAACATACAATACTTGTGGCTAATGCAGGAATATATTTACGAAGGACAATCGCCTGACCAATATGAATCACGTAATGAAACGTCAACCCGATGAAAGCACCGAGCCAAATATTCCAAACAAACTGATTGTCTATCCACAACGCCAACAGCGCAATTATTGTAAAAACCACAAACTCCTCCGCCACCGCCAAGGCGAAACCCTCGTTGGTAGTGCCGTGAAAAAGGCGGTGGATTTTAGGGAAACGACGTTGCAGCATATCCTCGTTGCGGTCGAGAAAAATCCGCATACCAATAATCTCCTCCAAATCGTGGAAGATGAACAGCATAGGAAGGGCAAAGGCAAATAGTTCCATAAGCGTGAAAAAATGTTTACTTCGTCGGACAAAGATAAGGATAATTTTCTGATTATTTTTGCAAGTTTCAGAATTAATGCGTATTTTTGTGTTCATCAACACAAGTAAAACATACCACAAAAAATGAAAACCGAAGAAATCAAAGCACTATTCGAGCAATTCGAGAACGCTGCATCAACAATCGAAGATACTGAATGTTGGAGTGCAAGAGATCTGCAAACCCTTTTGGGATATGCAAAATGGGAAAACTTCTCGAAAGTAATTGAGAAGGCGAAGGAATCGTGTCTGCAAGTAGGACATATGGTAGAAGATCACTTTCCTGACGTCAGGAAGGTGATAGAGGCAGGCAAAGGGGCAAAACACGAGATTGATGACATTCTCCTTACCGTTATGCTTGCTATCTGATAGCGCAAAATGGCGACCCGCGCAAACCTCAAATAGCCTTTGTCCAAAACTATTTTGCAGTACAGACACGCCGAGCCGAACTAATCGAACAGCGTCTATTGGAAAGCGAGAGAGTACAAGCGAGGGCAAAACTACAAGAAACGGAGAAAAAACTGTCAGGTATTATCTACGAAAGAGGTGTCAACGACAAGGGGTTTGCCAATATACGCTCCAAAGGAGACCAAGCATTGTTTCACCTATCCACGCAAATGATGAAGAAGAAAATGGGTGTCCCTGACAACCGTCCTGTGGCGGATTTTCTTCCAACGATTAGCATAAAAGCCAAAGACTTTGCCGCCGAAATGACCAATGTAAACGTTCTGTCCAAAGACCTACAAGGAGAAAACGCTATTACAAAAGAACACGTTGACAACAATCAGGCTGTAAGGAAAATGCTATTGGATCGCGGAATCGTTCCCGAAAATCTTCCTCCCGCCGAAGACGTAAAAAAGGTGGAACGCCGACTAAAAAGCGAAGAAAAAAAGGCATTGGAAAACAAGAAATCCCCAAAAGGCAAATAATTGCCCCTACTTCACCGGATGTTTAACTAATTGCTCGCCCATTTTTCGGAGGACGTCCTCGATTTGGAAGGGCTTGCTGATATAATCGTCCATACCAATTTCGAGACAGTGCTGACGGTCGCCGGACATCGTGTTTGCGGTAACGGCGATGATTGGCACATAGACATCCGACTTCTTCTCCGCATCGCGTATCTGAATTGTTGCCTGATAACCATCAAGCACAGGCATCTGAATATCCATCAAAATAACATCATAACGCCCGCTCGCCACAAGATCCACACACTCCTGACCGTTGGACGCCAATGCAATAGACCTAACGTGTTTGTCGAGGCTAAGGCTCATAACCTTTTGATTGATAGGATTGTCGTCACAGACAATAATATCCGCCTCGTTGAGCGATTTGGTGCGGGCAACGGTGGTAAAACCGGCGGTCTCGTTGGTATAGACCTCAACTCGGCTTTGCGGTGCTGAGGCAGCGGTTGCCTCCTCCTCGCCGTCGAAGCACACATTAAAATATATAAAGGTGCTGTCGTCCTCAAAACGCCGCTTGATATTGCCGCCAAGCTCCTCGATATGGCGTTTGGCGATGTCAAGTTCAGGGATTTCAGCGTCGGTAAGCGCAGGAATACCCAAATCCGACTTCACGTCAAACCTGTATTTGATGGGCTTGATGGGAATCCTCACGCGGTTGACCACGACCGTCACCTGCGCCGGAAGTGTATTCTGTGGCGTATTTTGCAGGAAAAAGTCAAATATCGACAACAATATCCGCCTCAATTTCACCGAATTGCCCTTCAATCGCGGTAGCTCGCCATAGACTTCGAGTTTCAGCTCCAATCCGGGAGTGAGTTCGGCGGTCTGCGTGATGAGGTTGCGGAGGTCAAACACCCTTACGCTGTCGTT
>JAFXMJ010000257.1 GCA_017530465.1 Bacteroidales bacterium | reverse complement strand
GGCAGTTTTTGGAGAAAATCAACGCCCAAATCGGCGACACAACCCACTCCGAGGATAAAAAATTGGGCTATTATTTCTGCAAGCCCATTAACAACCAAAACATTGATGCAGAGACATTTGTAAGCAAAGTGGTGTTTTACCTTTGGAACGATGTTTTCAAAGATTTTGCCGAGGACGCAGGCAGCATTTTCAACGACGAGGACGGCACGGTGCTGTCGTTCAACAAGTTTTACACTACCGATGCCGACGGCAATGCTGTGGTTGTGGAGCAAAAAGTAACGCAGTTTTTACAAAACCTCGGCGTTGCTCCTTCGCAAGACGTTGAATAACAAAACATTGCATTACTATGCGCATACTTGTGGAAGAATATCAGTACAACGTAGCCGATGTAAAAGACGTACTCTACGGCATCGACGCCTTAGAAAACCTCGAAGGCAAGGTTTCGGTGCATTACGTGGGATATTATTACTGCGCCCACCGTACAGTGCGCGACTGTGTGTTCATTCTCCCCAAAGTGCTGTTGAAAGACGTTGACGGCAAGGAACTTGTGTTTGGTAAATATCGTCCCGAAGATATGCTCCACCCCGACAGCAACAAGGCTTTGGAGCGCGTGGAGAGGGATTTTCTCTATAAATTTGCGGTGTGGATTTACCGCGCCATCATCGTCTATAAAAACGGCAGGGGCAACGACACTTCCATTGTCTATCACACCAAAATAGCGCAGATTGGCAGGGGCAGCCGCCGGTTGAGCAACACTTATCTCGACATCTTGCTACAACTATTGCAGTTTCGCCGCGACAACAGGAGTTTTTTTCTTTTCATTGTCAAAAACATACATTCTGGCTGCAACAAAATCAATTGGACACGCACCATCAGCCGCAGCAAGGCGATAGTTCAGGATTTTGTACCGATATATCTCCGCCCCGTCAACAAAAAGCGTCAGGTAAATTTCGATGAAGAATTGTTGGTGATTTATTACTCCATACTTCATTACATATCTGACACTTACGGATTCCCTGACGAGGCAGACTGTATGTTTACGCTCATAACGGGCGGTCGTTTCCATACATACCTCAACGGCTACGGCTGCACACGTCTGAGGCAGATTAAGTACAAGTATTTTTCCGACAAGGCGTTGGAACAGTGGAACTTATGTTATGCATTTTTTGACGAGGCGCGGCAAGTGCAGGTGAGCACCGAAAAAAAGGAATACCTACTTGTAAAAAGTTTCTACATTGTGTTTGAGGCAATTATCGACGAACTCATTGGCGACAATCCCCTGCCCGACGGTATGCAGAAGCGACAGGACGACGGCAAAATAGTTGACCATCTCTACACCGCCAAGAGCCTCATCGAGGGCAAGCAATCGCCCACCTACTACATCGGCGACAGCAAGTATTACAAGATGGGACACTCGCTCGGCTCTGAATCGGTTTACAAGCAATACACCTACGCCAAAAACGTGATTCAGTTCAATATCAACCTTTGGAACAACGAACAAGCACCGTCGTCGGGCATAAGATTGAGAGACGATGTTACTGAGGGTTACGACATTATCCCAAATTTCTTCATCTCAGCCAAGATGGACGAAAATTTCGACTACGCCAACGACGGAATTGCGCAGACCGACCGTCGCACCAAACGCCATCCATCGTTTCAGTTTAAAAACCGGCTTTTTGACCGCGACACGCTGTTGCTGTTTCATTACGATGTCAATTTTCTCTACGTGCTGTCGCTCTACGCCCGCAACAACGCCGTCCAAAAATCGGCTTGGAAAACCAAAATCCGCCTTCGTTTCCGTTCCGAAATACAGGATTGGCTTCAACAGGACTATGATTTTTATGCAATGAAGGCACGTCAGGGTGTTAATGCCAAGGAGTATTTCAAGGCTCATTTTCAGGAAGTTTTGGGCAAGACTTACACTCCATACGCCCACAACGGAATTTATTCGCTCGCCCTCGAAAAATCCGATCCCGACCATACCAACGAGGCACTCATAGCCAGTCTCCGCCGCTATTTCATTGTAGAGCCTTGCAAATTAGGCGATGACCCTGCCCCGATAATCACAGCCGCCCAAAGCCGCGACACTTCGCCTATAATTTCTGCCGACAAGGACGGAGTGCTGATGGTGATGATGGAGAATTACGACGCAAAAGCAAAAAATTTCATCACCACCGGCAAAATCGCCATTGGCATCAAATCTACCAAAGAATCGATGGAGATAGTGCAGCACATATCCGAAATTGGTTATGTTCTATTTCACGTAAGGAAGATAGCGGGGCAGCATCTGTTTGCGGTAACAAATTCCTGCAAAGTAATCACCGCCGACGAAATCGAATCCGATCGTTACCCCAACATCAACACTTCTACAATCTACATCAGCGTTGACATCGACCCAAAAAACGAACTTTCCCCCACCCTATTGGATTCCACACGGATAAGTTACACCAAGACCACACGTTACGATGCACAGTTTGCAAGGATTGGGGAATTGATTTCGCAACCATAAAACAACGATACCATCAAAAAAAACATTCTTAAAACTTTTTTTTGCATTTTCCCTAATTTTGCATTAATTTTGCACTCCGAAATTTAGAACGTTCAAACATAATATTATGTCAAAGAAATTCGCTGAATACAAACAATTTAACCTGTCCGACATCAACAAGGAGATGTTGAAACTGTGGCAGGACGAAGATACTTTCGGGCAGAGCCTCAAAACAAGGGAGGGCAACCCGGCTTTCATTTTCTATGAAGGACCGCCGTCTGCAAACGGTCGTCCGGGCATACACCACGTACTCGCACGTACCATCAAGGACTCCGTGCTCAGGTACAAGACCGCCAAAGGCTTCCTCGTAAACAGGAAAGCCGGTTGGGACACTCACGGTCTGCCCGTGGAACTCGGCGTGGAAAAAGCCCTCGGTATCACCAAAGAAAACATCGGCAAGACAATCTCCGTAGAAGACTACAACAAGGCTTGTAGGAAAGCCGTGATGCAGTTTACCGAAGAGTGGCAGGACATCACCGAAAAAATCGGCTATTGGGTCGATATGGAGCATCCATATATCACATACACAAGCGATTACATCGAGACATTGTGGTGGCTTTTGAAACAACTCTACAACAAAGGCCTCCTCTACAAGGGCTACACCGTGCAGCCTTACTCGCCCGCCGCAGGTACGGG
>JAFXMJ010000024.1 GCA_017530465.1 Bacteroidales bacterium | reverse complement strand
GTCCGACTGTCGGTCGCGAACGAGCATATCAACCTCGTCGTTGCTGTACTTGCGCAACGCCCTGAAAATGCGCAGGCAAGCGATGCCTGCCCCGCCCTTCTGGTCTGATGTGGATACGAGCAATACCTTCATTTGCAGTGCTGACTTTGAATTTTGCAAAGGTAGTTTTATAGTATTAACAAAACTTTAATTAGACGTTAAGAATACTGCACATTTGCAAAAAAAGGGACTCACCACCTTGCGGCGGCGAATCCCCCATTGTATAGCAGGCAATAAAATAATAAAGACTTGTTAGTAGCGGTAATGCTCCGCCTTGTACGGGCCATTGACATCTACACCGATGTAATCAGCCTGAGCCTGAGTGAGTTTGGTGAGTTTTACGCCGAGTTTGTCGAGGTGCAGGCGAGCCACTTCCTCGTCCAAATACTTGGGCAGACGGTAAACTCCAACCTCATACTTCTTCTGCCAGAGGTCGAGTTGCGCAAGTGTCTGATTTGTAAACGAATTGCTCATCACAAACGACGGATGACCCGTAGCGCAGCCAAGGTTTACGAGGCGACCTTCGGCAAGAATTACCACCGAATGACCGTCCGGGAACACGTATTGGTCCACCTGAGGCTTGATGTTGTTTTTCTTGATGCCGGGCCATTTTTCGAGGTCAGCCATCATTATCTCGTTGTCGAAATGTCCGATGTTGCAGACGATAGACTTGTCCTTCATCTTCGACATTTGCTCTGCGGAGATGATGTCGCGGTTGCCGGTGCAGGTAACGTAGATGTCGCCGTAAGGGAGCGCGTCATCCACAGTGGTTACCTCAAAACCTTCCATAGCAGCCTGCAATGCGCAAATCGGGTCGATTTCCGTAACCAAAACCCTTGCGCCAAAGCCCCTCATACTCCTTGCGCAGCCCTTGCCAACGTCGCCGTATCCGCAAACAACCACAACCTTGCCGGCAATCATAATGTCGGTGGCGCGCTTGATGCCGTCCGCCAACGATTCGCGGCAGCCGTAGAGATTGTCAAACTTGGATTTTGTAACGGAGTCGTTCACGTTGATGGCGGGGAACAACAACTTGCCTTGTTCAGCCATTTGGTAGAGCCTGTGGACGCCCGTAGTGGTCTCCTCCGAAACTCCGCGCACGTTCTTGGCGAGTTTGTGCCACTTCTGCGAATCATCGGCGAGTCCAAATTGGATGCGCTTGTACAACTGCACTGCGTCCTCGCCCGAAGGCAGGGTGTTGAGGATTTCGGGGTTGTTTTCAGCGTCAATGCCGAGGTGCAGCATCAATGTAGCGTCGCCGCCGTCGTCAACAATCAGGTCGGGACCCACGCCGTCGCCAAATGTCAATGCCTGTTCGGTGCACCACCAATATTCTTCAAGGTTTTCAGCCTTCCACGCAAACACGGGCACGCCACGTTCAGCAACAGCCGCCGCAGCCTCGTCCTGAGTGGAGAATATGTTGCAACTTGCCCAACGAACCTCCGCACCGAGAGCCGTCAATGTCTCTATCAACACAGCCGTCTGCACGGTCATATGGAGCGAACCTGTTATCTTTGCGCCCTTCAAGGGTTTAGAATCGGCATATTTTTGCCTGAGAGCCATCAAGCCGGGCATCTGCGACTCGGCGAGATTGAGCATCTTGCGCCCCTGAGCGGCAAGCGAAATGTCGCGCACCTTGCAGGGAAGTGTGTAATCTATTTTTTCCATTTGTATTTTCGATAATAATTAACCGCAAAGTTATAAATTAAAAAGCAAACGGCGCAAAAAAAATCCCATTTTTTGTCAGAGCGCGCAATAATTCAAGATTTTTTTATAAATTTGCCTTGCAATCAATAATCGTTACTGCTATGAGACTGATTCCCTACGGCGAGACGGATTATGTAACCATCCGCAAAGAAAATTCGTATTATGTTGACAAGACGGCGTTCATCCCCTACTTTGAAAACGCCGCCAAATATATTATGTTCCTGCGTCCAAGAAGGTTTGGCAAAAGTCTGTTTCTCAATACGTTGGATGCATACTACGACGTATTGCGCAAAGACGAATTTGAACAGAATTTTGGCGGTCTCGACATCTACAAAAATCCCACGCCACGACAGGGACAGTATATGGTGTTGAAATTTGGATTTGCATCCGTTGACAGTAGGAAAGAGAATGTGGAGGATTCATTCAACGACAATGTTCTCACTTCACTCAGGCGTTTTGCTAAAAAATACGCTGAATATCTGCCAAACGGTTTTTATGAGATTATGTCGGAGTATGACAATTCGTATTTGGCGTTCAACCGTTTCCGAGAACTTACAACCGGCTTGGAGTACAAAGTTTATATTATGATAGACGAGTACGACAACTTTGCCAATACACTGTTTTCCACCGACGAGGAAGCCTACAAGCAACTCACACACGGCGACGGCTTCTTCCGCTTGTTTTTCAACGTATTGAAGGATATGACTACCGACAACAACGCCCCTGTCGAGAGGCTGTTCTTGACGGGCGTGTCGCCGCTGACGTTGAGCGACGTTACGAGT
>JAFXMJ010000256.1 GCA_017530465.1 Bacteroidales bacterium | reverse complement strand
CGTCGCGTCCGAGGCTGCGTATCGAGGTTTCCTGATCCCATTGTTGAACCTTTTCTTTTTCGAGACCGAGTTTTTTGGCGGTCTCGCTGATTATTTCCTTGTCGTAAAAATTGATGCCAAGGCGTTGCGCCACCATATATCCGATGTCGTGTCCGCCGCTGCTGTGCGTGCGCGCTATTGTGATTACGAGTGGGAATGTATTACCACCTGCCTGAAAACTATCTGCCGTGGATGCGAGGTCGATGGATGAGGCGTCGTCGTTCCAAAATACCGGCGCACTGCGCTGTGTCCTTGTATTGTATGACGTACTCACTATCAATGATAGCAATGTGCCAGCACCAATTATGTCCCAACGCACCGTGCCAAAGTAGAATATGCAGAATATCAGTCCAATTGCCACCATTGTGAGTTCAAATACCGCCGCCACGATGAATGGCGTAGCTTTGAGCGTCTTTGCAAATGTTAGCACGATGCCCTCGCCAGCCGTCTTTTCGCGGGATTTGCGTTGTATGGCGTATCCTGTCGTTATGAGGGCGATGCCGATGGTAGTCTGCACTATCCTCAATGTGTATCCAGTGGCGGAGTCGTCCCATTGCAGGGGCTGTGTCGCCATCATTGCGGTGTCGATGAATATGCACACCACAATTGCCGCCGGTATCTGCACAAGGTCGCGCATTGAGAAATCGGACCTCAGCAGTATCGCCTGTATCGCAATGAAAAACAGATGCATTATCATCGTCAACGTACCTACGGAAAGTTCCTGACCGGGTATGCTGCTGATGACGTATGGCGGGCATAGTTGCGGTATGATGCCGAGGTTTGCCCTCATACATAATGCGCTGCCGACGGCAAATATTGCAATTGACGCGGCGAATATTGCATATCTTTTGATTGCTGCGGTGTTCATACAGGTGTAATTGATGGTGTGCGGGCGTTAGTTGGATGTCATCATCAACAGCCGCGCCTTGTCGTTGTCAAATTTCAGCACGAAACTCTCGCTGTGGTCGGTGCAGAAGTGGTAGGTGATAGGCGTTTGCATTGTCATATCGGGGTTGAGGACAGCCACTGCGTAGTAGTAGGTCTCGTTGGAGACTGCGACGCCGCAACATACTGTGCTCAGTTCGGATGTTCCGATATGCTTGTCGTCGGGCTTGATGGTGGAGTACGTCTGCTGGTTGACAAACATACCGGCGTATGTGTGCAGCTTGTCAAACGAGGCACGTGAACCAACGAGCACATTCTTGTCGCTTGTGGCTATCATCGTTGGGAATGCGTACATCTCCTTGTCGGAGTGGCGGTAGTATTCGTTGGTCATTAGCACGTTCCTATCGAGGTAGAGAGTGTCGTTCACAAGTACGTAAACGCCCCTGAACGATACTTTCAGGTCTTTGCAGATGCCATTGACTGAGTATAGCTTTTGATTGTCCTTGTAGATGTCGGTGGTCTTGCCGCGCTGCATTGCTGTGTATATGGTCTGCCCAAACACATGGATGTCGGTGGGGACGCTGCCATCTTTGGCGGGGAAGCTGAGTGCGCGCAGTCCGTCGCGGTACACGGTGTATTCTGTGTCGCCTAATTTGCCTAACACGTAGAAGTGCCCTTCGTCCATATTGAAGTGCATCGCTTGGAGATTGTCGTCAAACTCTATGATGCGGCGGCCGTTTTTGAGTATTGCGGCGTTGAGCGATACTGAGTCGGTGGAGTCTTTGGCCTGTGAGCGGGAGACGAGGATGTAGCAGTTGTCGCCGTGGGAACACATTTCCAGCGGTTTTTGACCGCCTTCCAATGTGAACGTCGCTATCTTGTCGTCGTTGCGGTAGAGCTGGTATGTGCCTTGCCCGTCGCTATCGAAAAGCGCAAATACGGGGTTGCGGCGTATGGACTGGTCGTCCTCTTCCTCTTCGTTGATGTTGGTTTGGCTTTGCGTCGGCGCACTATTGCCGCAGCCGGCCGCAAACATTGCCACCAGTATAGCCAAGATTATGTGTAAATGATTAGTTTTCATTGTGTTGCGTGTTATGGAATGTGTAGTGTCAATTGGTCCAGTAGTCCTGTGGGTCGAGCAGGTGAAGTTTGGGATTGGCGGCGGCGGCGTCCCTGAATACTTCGATGGCGCGGCTGTGTAGCTCGTTGTTGCCGTCGATATTGGCTATGGTGATGTTGCTGGCAGCCGTTACAGACGTGAGGCAATCGTAGAGCGCGTCAAGATTGTGCCCGTAGTGCGTGGGCAGGTCGAGCATCTTGGCGAGGTAGTTGTGCAGAGATTCTGCGGTTTCCTTGTTGTCGAAGTTGAGTATATATGTTTTCATTTTTTGATTGTATCTTTTTTAGTATAATTGTTGGAATGTCTTGTAATGGTCGTCGGTGTAGAACACCAGTCCGTCGTTGCTGAAAACAATGCGCTTGGCGTTTCGTTTGCCGCTTTTGTAGTCGATGTCACATTCGAAATACTTGCGTTTGTTTGCCTTGGGGAGCTGTCCTTCGTAGTTGCCGAAACGGTCGCCGCCGATGCTCTTGCCGGGCGCAACTTTCTTGAGGTTGCCGAGGGTGTTGTCCCAGCCGAGTTTTTGGGCCTCCGCCTTGGTGATGTAATTGTCGGGCAGGTGTCCGTAGGTGTGGATGTAGAGTGCGACGCGCTCCTTGTCGGTGTATTGCCCCTGCTCCTTCACATTGATTTTGCCGGCGTCGTTGGCGTCTGTCGTGTTGTTGGCGTCGGTAGCTTCAATGGCGTCCGTAGTTTCGATGGTGGCTGGGGCGTCGGTGGTGGCGGAAGCGTCGGGCTGCGTGAATAGCTGCGATGCTTGTTGCGTGACGTTGCTTTGCTGTGCGCCATTCTGCTGTGGCGCGCCGGGCTGCATACACGCCGCTATGGAGAGCGTGGTAAATATCGCCAGCAAATATGATAATATCTTTTTCATAATCAGTAAGTTTGGTTATTGTTTTTGTTATTAATTTAAATCATCTTTTGGCAATTGCTTGAAATAGATGATGCTTCGGTTCTGGATTATTAGCAGTACCAAGTCTTCTTTTGGCATATCGTCCGACAAGTCGGATGGTTTGCAATTTCGGTATCTTATGGTGTCTCTTGGGTTGACTTCAATCATTGTCTCCGTCGCATCTCTCTTTTGTCCGTCGTCCAAGAGCCATAGTTTTGTGTTTCTGGCGATTCTGAGGGTTTCGAGCAGCACCTCCTGATTGACAATAATCTTGGTCGTGTTGCCAAACCTGTTGTGGCGTTGTGCGTATTCGGCCGCATCGTCGCCCGAGAGCATCTTCACTCGGTCGAATACAATGACATCTACTGTGTCGCAAAATGCTGTCCTCTTGTATATTGCAAGAGTGGTGTCGGGCAGACTGCGCCTGTAGTTGATGGAATCGGTGCGGATGGAATCCTTGATTCGCTGCAGACGTTTTTCTTCTGTGTCGTCAAATCGGGTCTCGAAGCAGGAGCACAATGTCAATGCCGCCCACAATATGAAAAAAAAGTATCTCATAGTAGCTGCTGTTTAGTTTCATTATCAAAAAGGCGGACCCGAAAAGTGTCGAGCCCGCCTTGGTTGTGCCGGAAAAAACCGTTGTTGGTTAGTTGCCCGGAGCGATTGCGCCGCACGGACAAGCGTCTGCGCAGGCACCACATTCTACGCACTTGTCAGGGTCGATAGAATATACATCGCCTTCGATGATAGCCTCCTGGGGACATTCGTCCTTGCAGGTGCCACACGCCTGGCAGTCGGTTTTGCTGATTACGTATGCCATAATTTTAGATTTGATTGTTTGTTGTTTGTAATAATAATTGTTCGTTTATTTTCGTTGCAAATATAACAACAAATAGAACATCAAACAACAAAAAAACTTATTTTTTTGAAAAAAAATTTTCAAACCATTGGCGCAAGGTCTTGGAAAGATTACTTTTTTTTCATTACTTTGCCGTTCTAAATTACCAACGCAAATGAAATTTTTGTACCATATAACGGCATTGGCGGTGGTGCTTGTCTTGATGTCGGCTTGCACTACTCCGATTGGTGTCATAGAACAGCACCCGGCTTTCTTCCACGGCAGGAAGGTGACTGTGAAGGGCAGGGTGATTAATACGTTGCACTTGGACGACCTGAGTTTTTTCACAGTCAAGAGCAGTGGCAACAAGATTAATGTCACCACCAACGACTTCCTGCCAGTCGTGGGCGACAATGTGAAGGTGCACGGCACGGTGGATGCCTGTTTTTATTATCAACGCGACACCATTCTCGTAATCCACGAGGTGGTGAAGCCCAAGGACTCGCCCACAATGTTCAACAAGGTGGTCCGTTAACCTTTGTATTAAGTATATGAATGGCATTTGGAGATATATTGCGGCGTTGCTGCTGTGCCTTGCGGTGGAAACTGCATTTCCGCAGGATTTGAGCGTATTGGACATCTACGACGGCACTTACCCCGAAATCCACATCAGGGCGAGGGTGCTTGCGTCGGTGGAGGACAGCCTCAAAATCTTGGAGAAGGGCGTCAGTGTGCCTTGCCGTGTGGAGCAGAGCGGCAGTAGGACGGGCGACCGCGAGGGCAAGATGCACGTGTTTCTCGTGGAGGATTCGTATTACCTGTATCACAACGGCGTCTTCCCGCAAGTGAAAAAAGCTCTCCTTAACATCGCCGACTGCCTCGACAATACCGACAATGCCAACATCCTCTATTTCATTCCGCAGACTATCCACGTGAGGTACATCAGCGCGGAACAGACGCACAATCTCAATATGCTGTGCGAGATGGCTGATTATCATTTGCAGCCTCAATGCGACAGCACCGCCACCGGCAACAATCTCCCCGAGGCGATAACAGAGGCGATGGATTATTGCATTGCCCACCGCAAAAATTACGAGACCATCATCCTGACCCTGATTTCACGCGGACTCAATACCGGGCCGTCAAGGCGTTTTGCCGGGGATTTGGCGCAGCGGGCGCAGGACAATGGCATCTATCTCAATATCTTGATGTATGACTCTGAATCGCAGAATGTTAAGCGAGAATTGCAGGAACTTGCCAACGCCACGGAAGGCAGTTTTAGCCTTTTTGCGGCTGACGACGTGGAGCCGGTATTGGCGCAGTCGCTCGAAAAAATGGGAAAGGCGAAGTTCAAGGAGTATTTCAAGGAGTTGCTAATTAGCTTCAATGCCACACAGAGCGGTCTGAGCAATAGTTTTACAATTAATTATGGCAATACGAGCGTCCTGTGTGAATACGGCAACCCTGGCAAGAGCGGTTTT
>JAFXMJ010000255.1 GCA_017530465.1 Bacteroidales bacterium | reverse complement strand
ACGTTGTAATCGCTTCCGGCGGTGAGGATGCCCTTGCTGTCGGGCGCAAATGCCGCCGTCCAGATGATTGCCTTGTGTCCACGGATTTCGGAGATGAGGCGGCCGCGCAGGTCAAAAATGCGGGCTATGCTGTCGTAAGAAGTTGTGAGTATTTTCTTGTAATCGGGCGACATTGATATGGATGTCAATTCGTACTTGTGCGGAATCTCCACAAGCACATCGCCGTTTTCGTAGAGGATGCGCGCCGCGTAACGGTCGTTGAGGTCGTCCTTGACATACGTCATCACATACGCGCCATTGTCGGAAATTTCGGCTTTTATGACATTGCCCTCCATATTGCCCGAAATATTATAGAATATGTCGGTATTGTAGAACGAATTGAGCAACGCACTGTAAGCCTGAGTGTTGCAACTATCAAGCATAATCGCCCTCTGTGCCAATCGAAGGCTGAAAGTGGGGTCGGATTCCAATTTTTGGAAAGCAAATGCGGAGAGCATATTGCTCTTGGCTGTATTGGCGTTGCGCTCGGCGTCGCCTTTGAGCGAAAATGCAAGCAGCACCGTGGCAAGGCTCACAAGCATCACCACCACCAACGCCGCCATCATCACACGGTTGCGCGGAGTGCGAGTTTCCTTGCCTGCCTGACGGGTTTCGGAATTGGGAGCGGAAATAAGTGCGGCGATTTTGGGTTTGTGAGAAGTGTTTTGGGTTGTAGCTGGCAAAGAGGATTGTTTAGTAGGCGAGGATGATTGTTTAGCAGGCAGGGATGCCTGCACTCCAACTTTCAACCTGCCGAAAATGTCGCCGCTGAATGGCTGGTAATATACCCTGCCGTCGTCGGTGATTTTGGATTTGAAGACGTAATGCGCCTCCATAAAATCGAGATCGTCGTCCACAACGTTGTATTGTGCAATTGCCTTGCCGCGATATGCCGGCAACGGTTGCGACTCGCCTTCCACCACCATCTCGCCCACGGCAAACGACAACAACGCATTACGCCGCGCATCGTCGGCAATGCCACTCATAGCCTCATCGTAATACGAAACCTTGAAATATTCAGAAATTTCCACCATCGGGAGAGTCAATGTATCAAAACCCTTCGCCTCCTGACGAATGTAGAGAACGGCGTTGCGCAAAAGTCCGGGGTTGACTATGCCGCCGCTCGCCGCAAAATGCGACACGATATACTCCACGGCGGTAGGCTCAATCGCCATCGGGGGCAGATTGTCGTGAGGCTCGTTGGCGATGAGAGGCACGGCTATTTTGGCGGATTCCACGTCAAAGGGCAACAGTTCCAATGTGTTGCGGAAGATGTTGGGGATATAATCGCACAATTGGGAGAGCAACGGGTACGACGAATTGTCAACTACAAAAAGCAACGAAACTTTTGGCGGCTCTATCAACAGCATCATACCGTCCTGCGGCAGCGGGATGTCGCTCTCGCCAAGCATTATCTCTTGAAGTTTGTCGGAAACCTTGTTGGGCACTTCGCCGTTGGCAAGTCGGGCAAGTGACGCCGCAAACTCTCGCCGCGCAGCCTCGCCGTAGGTGAAATAATTGTCGAAATTGTCGAAAATGAAATAAAAATTTTTCTTGTCCTTATAGTTTGCTTGGAGTTTTTTGGCGGCATACCACAACGAGCCGTCGTCCTCAAACGCGAGGTCGAGGTAGGTGGGCTTGTCGCACATCTTGTTGATGATGGCAACGAGTTGTTTTTCAAGCACTTTGTCGCCAAAATGAAACTTGGGAATATCAAACCTGACCGCCACGGCGTTGCGCTTGTCAAGATATTCGGGCTCAGTGGCGACATTGACGAGCGAAGTCTTGCCCGTCTTGGGAGCGGAGCGCAGGATGTTGGCGGCGTTGCTATCGAGCATCACCAAAAGCCGACGCATCTCGTCCTCGCGGCAAGGCAGGGACTCCCCCACCCTATATTCGTCAATTCCCCAAAACAAACTATTTTTCATTTTCATTATTTCATTCTAACAATATAAACCTCCAATAAATTTTAGGTTTACAAAAGTACAAAATATTTTACATATAAAACAAATAATTTTGCAAAATTTTCTAATAAATTTTTGAAAACATTCAAAATTCTTCCTTATCTTGGAACACCCAGCGACCGGATTTCTCGTTCCAAAAATACGTGCTACATTCGAGCATATTGCCGGTGGCGTCAAATTGGTATTCGGTCTTAACATTGTTGACCCACTTGCCCCATTTTTTTAGGTATGATGTCAATTTGGTGCAGTGACCGCCGAGGTCGTATTCGTATTCAGCCTTCGACTTTTCCGCCCACTGATTGTCTGGCGCAGGCCCGCTGACAATCTCCAAGACCATCTTAGTTTTGTTGTACTCGCGCTGTACCTTCTCCACGGGCGACCATTCGCCTTTTTCGTCGTAAACGTAATCGGTCTTTTCGATGACGTTGTTGTAATTGTCGTATTTAAAATAATGCTTGGTCTTAATCTTCCAATCCTTGTCGCCGATGAGTTCGTAAGTTTCGAGAGCGGTGACGTTGCCACGTGCGTCGAGGGTGCTGCCGGTGCGCTCCTTGGCTTTCCACTT
>JAFXMJ010000254.1 GCA_017530465.1 Bacteroidales bacterium | reverse complement strand
CATCACCCGCCGCACCATCGGTTGCAGTTGACAATTTGCGCCCAACGGATGATGGAGTGCAGGCGTCCCGCCTGCCCCGCCAAGAAGAAGATGAAGTTGGTGGAACGCAGGCGTCCCGCCTGCCACGCCAAGAAAATGATGAAACGCCACGCCAAAACAATATTGCAGACACCAAAACCAACACCCAGAACAAGGCTGCGGACATCATCGACATAATTTCTTGTGGTAGCGAGGAAGAGGTTGTTGGGTTTGAGATTGTGGAAGTTGATGCTGAGGCGGACAAGATGTCCGCATTCCAAGATACGACATCGCTGCCTATCGTGGCGGACGAGCCGTCCGCACCCCAGGTGGAGATATTGCCGTTTGATGATTTGAATGATGATTATGACGACAACAATACCAAGGACAAGAAGCACCGCCACAGGAAAAAGTTTTGGTTTGCGTGTGGCAAGGCTTTGAAGTATGTTGCAAGGCGTTTTGTGCCCAACGTTCATTTTGATATGGATCGCAATGCCGACGGCAAAATCACCCGTGTGGCGATGTACGCCGAAAACAAGGTCTATACCGTGGAGCGCAAGGAGAAGCCGCAAAATGGCGCAGAACTTTGATAATTAGCCTCTACAACCCCTTAGAATAACAAAAAGCGGACTCAAAATCGGGCCCGCTTTTTTGCTACAAATCTATAACCTAAACCTAATATATGAAAAGACAATTATTTCCTTGATTCACGCTGCAAAATTATATCGGGTATCTGACATAATTATTAACGCTGTATTAATCTTTTATAAATAATTTTCCCGTCTGTTAACGTTTTGTTTATTACATAGTTGGTGATGTGTACGCAAAATACTTAAAAAAAATTTGCCATCTTGATGCCACAATATCCAATAATTATATGTATCTTTGGAATTTCAAAAACACATCAATAATGGAACAGACAACAGTGCCGGAAATAGTACGGATTAAGATAATAGCGACGAGCGACGTCCACGGGGCGATATTCCCATACGACTTCATTGAGAACGAGCCTCTCAATACGTCGTTGGCGCAGGTATATACATACATCAAGGAGCAACGTGCCGTGGAGAGTCAGGACGTGATACTCCTCGACAATGGCGACTTTCTCCAAGGTCAGCCCGTGGTTTATTATTCCAACTACGAGAATTACGACGGCACCCACATCTGCGCCGACGTGATGAATTTTATGGGTTACGATGCGGCGAGTGTCGGCAACCACGACATCGAGACCGGGCACGAGGTTTACGACAAGTTAATCAAGGATTTTAAATTCCCGTGGCTTGCCGCAAACGCCGTCCACAAGGGCACAGACGAGCCTTATTTTCAGCCATATACGATACTCGACCGCCACGGTGTCAAGATTGCGATTATTGGACTTATAACGCCCTCCATACCTACTTGGCTGCCCGAATACCTATGGACGGGAATGGAGTTCAAGGATATGGTGGAGACCGCCCGCCGTTGGGTGAAGGTCGTCAAGGAGCAAGAGCACGCCGACATTGTGGTCGGGCTGTTCCATTCGGGGGTTGACAGCACCTACAACAACCGCTCCGACCAAGATTTTATGAATGAAAACGCATCGAGCCTTGTGGCGACGCAAGTGCCGGGCTTTGACCTCATATTTGCCGGACACGACCATCAGGAGGCTAATACCGTGGTGCGCAACTGCGAGGGTCAGCGCGTCATAATCCTCGACCCCAAAAACTGCGCCCGCCTCGCCGCCGTTGCCTCCATCCAAGTAAAGAAGGACGGCGACAAGATTATCGACAAAAAAATAACGGGCCTCATTATGGAGATGAACTCCTGCGAACCCGACCGCGAGATGATGCGCCGTTACAGCAAATATATCCACATCGTGAAGGATTATGTCTCCAAACCAATCGCAAAGTTCACAAGGACAGTAAGTTCGAGGGACGCGATGTTTGGCAATTCGGCTTTTGTGGATTTGATACACAGCATACAGTTGGAGGAGACGGGCGCCGACATTTCCTTTGCCGCGCCGCTCACATTCGATTCCAAAGTATCGAAAGGCGTGGTGTGCATCCGCGATATGTTCAAGTTGTACAAGTTTGAAAATCTGTTATATACGATGCGACTCTCCGGGCGCGAAATCCTTGGCTACCTCGAATATTCATATTCGTCGTGGTTCAACGAGATGAGCGACCGCAAGGATCATTTGGTTCTTTTTGAAGTTGACGAGAAGGGCAACAACCGCACCGCCGGCAAGTTTTACAATTACTCCTCCGCGTCGGGCATCCGCTACACCGTGGACCTTCAAAAGCCCGCCGGTGAAAAAATCACCATCCTCGGTTTTATGGACGGACGCCCCTTCAATCTCGACGCCACATACACCGTAGCCATCAACTCCTACCGTGGCAACGGCGGCGGCGGACACCTCACCGAAGGCGCGGGCATTCCGCACGAGCAACTCCTCGACCGCATCGTCGCCTCCTCCGTCAAAGACCTCCGCTATATCATTATGAAGCACATCGAGGGAAAGCGCGTAGTCTCCCCACACGCCTTGGGCAATTGGAAGGCAGTTCCGCAAGAATTTTGGACGAGAGGCAGGAAGAAGGATTATCAGTTGATGTATGATTGATTTTAACTTTGCAAAAACTAAAAGTTCAGCATTATGGGCATATACTTGAATCCAAACAACAGAGGCTTCAAAGGAATTTTGTCAGCCGATATATACGTCGATAAAACAATGTTAATCAGCGAATTAAATAAGTTTATCGACAAGAATAACAAGTTTGTATGCGTATCGCGTCCGAGGCGTTTTGGCAAAACATTCGCCTCTAATATGATGTGCGCTTATTATTCCAAGGGTTGCGATTCCAAGGAATTGTTTGCTGATTTGAAAATTGCCAAGGCTGACAATTTTGAGAAATACCTCAACAAACTTAATTTCATTAAGATAGACGTTGCAAGTGAGTATCAGAATGCAAAGGATAAAGAAAATTTGTTGAACAAACTCACGGCTTTGGTAATTTCTGAATTTAAAGCACAATTTCCAACTGTTAATT
>JAFXMJ010000253.1 GCA_017530465.1 Bacteroidales bacterium | reverse complement strand
GAAACAAGCGACATCGAAAGTCCGGCAAAAGCCACAACAGCCGCACGGACACTGTTTTTGATAAATCTGTTCATAATCGTAAAAGTTTAATTGTTAATGACTTTTACCTATATAGTCCCAAAAAATAACAAACACTGCACGATTTACCAAACAAATTTTATCCCGACCGGCAGCGCGAAATTCCACGGATGCTCGGTATAGAAGGTCTCCACGCCGCCCGTCGGCACGTACCAACGCAATTGAGGCGCGGCAACAATGCTCAAATGCGGTATTATGCGGTATTGCAGACCAATTCCAACGCCCGCCGACCACTGCAACGGCACATCAATTCTTGTTCGCGCAGTTGGGATTATCAGCGAATCGCGATTGTCGGAACCAACACCATTATATAAATATTGTGTCGTAACTCTGCCACTGACAGGCACATCCATCTGCACGCCGCCCGATGCAAACGCCGTCCAACGGTTGCCGCCCGCAACTTTGCACGATATTTCTAACGGAATCCCCACATAATAAATCCTCTGACAGCGGCGGATGATAGTCATCTCGTTGCCCGCCTCAAAATTTGATTTCATATACGTGCAACCCAATCCCGTCGTCAACGCAAAACGCTCGTTAAGATTCAGTTGCATAGAGAGTTGCAAAGATTTTGGACGCTCGTGGAATTTCTGTTCAGTGAGCGGTTCCCACGGATTGTTAGAATTAATCAACGCCACGCGCCCCATATTGGAGGCAGACACGGAGTCCATCTTGCCGGCGTTTTCGATCGCATAATCCATATAATCGCCCCACGAATACAGCCGTTTAGACAAGATTTTTGCGCCCGACACCGACGGCATAGTCATATAATTGTCGGTGCTGCCCGCGCCATTATTGTTGATGCCCGAATATGCCAACCCAAAATGCAATTTTATATGACGGTCGGTCTTTTCGACAACGTTTTGAGGCAAAAGTTGGATGCTGTCGCCCTCAATCAGTATTTCGGAAGGCTTCACGATGCGAATAATATCCATCGGCTCGTCGGCTATTACAATTCGCACCGTGTCGCCTATCGTGTCAGGTTCGGCATTAGGATTATTATTGTCAACAACTGATTCATAGTCAACTTCCACAGTGTCAAGATTCTGAGTACGGTTATTTAAACGTGTTTTTATATCTGCAACGCCCATTCCTACCGTTAAGATTTGATTGGATGTCCATAAGATTTTTATGATGAACGCCAATAGCATCGCCGCCGCCCAATATTTACGCAACCATTTGCGCAACAACGCTTTGGCACGGGAGAGTTGCGATGAAGACGATTTAGGCTCAATGCCCAACTCGGCGGCTATTTCGTTGTGAGTCATACCATTAAAGACCGATAGCCTGAAAACCTTTCCATAACCGTCAGGCAGTTTTTCAATCATTTTGATAATCTCGGCAAGCGGAATGTAAGGCGCGATTTGCACGTTGTCATCGTCCTCCAAAATCTCCGCCTCCGCGCACTGATCCAACGGCACGGAAGGCATATTCAAGATATGTTGTTTGTGTTTTGACGCCACATTGCGCACAATCGACAGCATCCAAAATTCAGCCTTCGCCGAATCCCGGAGCCTGTCAAATGACGTAAGTATAATGACAAACGCATCGTGCAAAACGTCCTCCACCGTCGCCTCATCCTTAAAATAACGGTGGCAGACGCCTTTCATCCTGCGGGCATAACGTGAATAAAGTTCGCCGAGGGCATCCGCGTCCCCCATCTTGCAACGGTCTATCAGCCGGTTAATATCCATCGTGATTGAAAAAATTTATATACTGATAGTACCGCAAAGTTAGGAATACTGCGCGGCAAGGGCAAAAATTATTTACACTTCATAAAACACCTGCCCCACCCTGTCGATATGTTCTCCGATTGGTGTATTCTTTTTAGCCTGATAATCAATCAAATCCACGCCATAAAGGAGTTCGAGGTCATCGATTTCGCAACTTATTTTGAATAACATCCTGAAATCAAGATTGCTTCCAATGACAGCGAGGTCGATGTCGGAGCCGGGACGATAATTGCCCTTAGCCCTCGACCCAAATATCAAGACCTTCTCCACCTCGCTGTGCTTGCGAAAAACGCCATTGATTTCATCTATTACTTTATCTGAAAGCCCAAATTTCATTGATAGTCAGGATTATGAGATAAAACATTCAATTTATCATCAAGCGTTTTGAGCAACGGAGCAAACTCACTATAAATCAACCTTACAGTAGCAAGAATCTCGCTCTCGTCATAAACGTGCGTGAATACATTGCGGGATTTAAGCATAGCACGCCATCCCTCGTGGTCGGTAATATAACCTGCCTCAAACGCGGTCTTGATTACGCCATTAGGACCCGGCATAAATTGGAATCCGCCAAAACTCAGAAGATCCTGCAAGACCTTCCACGCAAGTTCAAAAGTGTATTCAAACCTCTGCACAAGACCTTCCACCTCCAATTCCGACAAGTCGTCGATAGCCCTATCGTCAGTCAGAGCAACAAGCCGCCCACACGCCTTATGAAAATTGGAATACCGTTGTATCCACCTTGTATCGTTTTCCATAGAAATTGCATTAAAAAATTTTGACAAAGATAAAAAAAAACGTATATTTACACAAAAAAAGGTTGGCACGATTCACATCGCCCAACCCATCCATACTGTTTGAAAATAGATTTATATCCAATTACTAAAATATGAGAATAATTTAAAAAAAATTGTTATATCCGCTACAAATTATTAATCCTTTCGTATGTGAAAAACAAAATCTTTCGTTTATTTTACTGATACAAAGGTAAGGGCTATTCACAAAAAATCAAAGAAAATTTGTTACACAAAACATATAAAAATATTACCAATCTATACCACAAAAGAAACATAAATGTAACATCAGTGAAAAAAATGATACAAAAATGGTCGTTTTTGAAGATTTTGGAAAAAAAATCGACTTCGATGGTTGATTATTCCATAAAAACTTCCTAAATTTACACATCGAAAAAACACCAAAACACAATAAGAAAATGGAAGGAACCAACAAACCAATCATAATAGCGGTAATCCCCGCCAAGATGTCGTCGAAAAACTTTCCCGGCAAGCCGATGGCGGACATACTCGGAATGCCGATGATAGGCCACGTATATAACCGCGTGGAGATTTGCAACGACATCGACGACGTGTACGTGGCGACCTCCGACCGCCCAATCATCGACTACATCAGCAAAATCGGCGGTCAATACATCGAAATCCCCGAAAGCAAAATCTCCGCAACCGACCGCGTGGCAGAGGCGGTAACAAAAATCGAGGAGAAAAACCACAAAAAATACGACCTCGTGATAATCGTGCAGCCTGACGAGCCGATGGTGACGAGCGATATGATAGGCAGAGCAATCAGCCCGATGATTCTCAACCCAAAACTCAAACTCACCTGCCTGATGGCGGAGATTACGAGCGACGAAATCTTCAACGACCGCAACGAAATCAAGGTCGTAGCCGACAGCCAAAACAACGCGATGTACTTTTCACGCGAGCCGATACCATCAGCGAGCCGTGGAATGTCGTTTCCGAGGATGAAACTCGTGGGCATCGACGTAATGAGGCGCAAATTTCTCCAACAGTTCAACCTGATGATCAACACCCCGCTCGAAGTAGCCGAAGGCATCGACCTCAACCGCATCCTCGAAAACGGCATCAAGATAGCGATGACCCTCACCGACCAAGTAACATACTCGGTAGGCACGCCCAAAGACCTCGCTATGGTGCAGGAACTGATGAAGGACGACTACATGATTAGAAAATATATGAAATAACCATCAATAAAACACTCATACACAACAAATTACAATGGACAGAGAAGTAAGAGTAAGATTTGCGCCCAGTCCTACTGGCGCACTCCACCTCGGAGGCGTAAGAACCGCCCTCTTCAACTACCTGTTTGCCCGCAGACACAACGGCAAATTCATCCTCCGCATCGAGGACACCGACCAAACACGATTTGTACCCGGCGCGGAAGACTACATCATCCGCTCCCTCGATTGGATAGGACTCGACATCGACGAAAGCGACCTCAAAGGCGGCGACTACGGCCCATACAAACAGAGCAACCGCAAGCACCTCTACGCACAATACGCCGAACAACTCGTCAAGTCCGGCAACGCATATTACGCCTTCGACACCCCCGACGAACTCGAAGCGATGCGCAAAAAACTTGAAGCCGAAAAAGCGTCAATCCAATGCTACGGACCTGCAACACGTATGACAATGAAAAACTCACTCACCTTCGGCGAGGAACAGACCCAACTGATGCTCCAAGCCGGCAAGCCATACGTCATCCGCTTCAAGATGCCCGAAAACGAAAAATTCACCATCCACGACATCATCCGTGGCGACATCAACGCCGACACCTCCGTCCTCGACGACAAGGTGCTCTACAAGAGCGACGGTATGCCCACATACCACCTCGCCAACATCGTGGACGACCACCTGATGAAGATAAGCCACGTAATCCGAGGCGAAGAATGGCTGCCATCATTGCCGCTACACGTATTATTATATAAGGCGTTTGGATGGCAGGACACAATGCCCGAATTTGCGCACCTGCCCCTCATCCTCAAACCCGACGGCAAGGGCAAACTCTCCAAACGCGACGGCGACAGGCTCGGATTCCCCGTGTTCCCGTTGCATTGGGAAGACCCCAAGAGCGGCGAAGTCTGCAAAGGTTACGAAGAGTACGGCTACTTCCCGGAGGCTTTCCTCAATATGATGGCTCTCCTCGGTTGGAACCCCGGCAACACCACACAGGAAATCTTCTCCAAGGAAGAACTCTGCAAAATCTTCTCGTTGGAACACGTCAACAAATCCGGCTCCAAGTTTGACCCCGAGAAAAACAAGTGGTTCAACAAACAATATATGGAACGCCTTGACAACTCGGTACTTGCCAAATATTTCATCGAAGATGCAGCCAAAGACGGAGTTACTGTTGACGCCCAAAAAGCCGAAACCATCTGCGGACTCGTCAAAGACCGTTGCCACTTCACGCACGACCTTTGGAAAGAATCGACCTACTTCTTCATTGCGCCCACGTCGTATGACGAGGTCAATAAGAAGAAGTTTTGGAAGGAAGACACGCCCGCAATCATGCGCGAAGTAGTTGACATCCTGGAACAACAGCCCACATTCGCAGCAAAAACACTTGAAGAGAACATCACCAAGTGGATAAAAGACAAGGAGTTAGGAATGGGCAAAGTTCTCAACCCCGTCCGCTTGTTGCTCTGCGGCGCGTGCAAGGGCCCCCACATCTTCGACATCCTCGAAAACCTCGGCAAGGACGAATCAATCAGCCGTATCGAGAAAGGAATCGAGGTGATTTAGTTCTTTCAATGCATAATTCATAATGCATAATTGCCATCCGGAATAATTTATAGTGGCGCGGTAACTGTCAAAAAAAACGAGTTACCGCGCCACTATTTTTTTTATAGAAAGTTTGTTATCTTTGCCATAAATTTAAGCATCCGAGCACCACAAAAATAAGCATTTTTCCCAATTCCGCGCATCTGTTTACAGAAAAATTTTAGAATTAT
>JAFXMJ010000252.1 GCA_017530465.1 Bacteroidales bacterium | reverse complement strand
GTATGTCGTTCAGCGAGGTGCGCGAGTACCAGTACGGCGACGACATCCGCAATATCGATTGGAACGTCACGGCAAGGTTCGACAAGCCTTATATAAAGGTGTTTGAGGAGGAGCGCGAACTCACCGTCATCATCCTGGTAGATGTGTCAGGCTCGTTGGACTTTGGCTCTGAGGAGACCACCAAACGCGATTTCGTGACCGAGATAGCCGCTTGTCTGTCGTTCTCCGCCATCAGCAACAACGACAAGATTGGTGTCATCTTCTTCTCCAACGAAATAGAGAAGTTCATCCCGCCGAAAAAGGGTCGTCAGCATATCCTGAGGATTATCAGGGAGCTATTGACATTCGAGCCTAAATACAAAGGCACCGATGCTACCAAGGCGTTGCAATATCTGACCAACGTCATCAAGAAGCGCAGCACGGTGTTTATGATAAGCGACTTTGCATGCCCCGATTTTAGCGACGCGCTGAGGATTGCGGGGCACAAGCACGACCTTCTCGCCCTCAATGTCTATGACAAGCGCGAGGTGGAGGACTTCCCCAATGTAGGGCTTGTGTATATGCAGGACGCGGAATCGGGCAGGAAGATGCTCGTTGACACTTCCAACCGTACCGTGCGAGAAAACCTTATGCGGGCGGCGCGTGAACGCCGCGAAAAACTCGAAAACACTTTCCTGCGGGCTGGCGTGCAGGATGTCGCCATCGCCAACGGCGACGACTACGTGAAGCCCCTCATCAAACTTTTTAAGTCCCGATGAACCGACACCGGGAGTGAGAGATTAAAAACTAAAACAATGAAATTGGCTTTGAGCAAGATAGCAACATATATTAAGGCATTGGCTGTGGCGGCGGCAATGATATTGCCGTCGTCCGCCGTGGCGCAGAAGGTAAAGGCGGCTCTCGACTCCAACGTCATCGAACTCGCGAGCCAAGCCAAACTCACCATCACCGCCACAGCATCTGTAGGCAGGAAGATAACGCCGCCCACTTTCAAGAACAATGTCATAGTACCTACTCTTGAAGTGGTGTCCGCGCCCAAGCCCGACACCCTCGTAGGAACTCAGGGAGACATCACATACTCCTTTTATTATATGATAACGTCCTTCGAGGATTCCACATACACCATCCCGCCCATCGGCCTTATGATCGACAAGGATTCTGTGTTCACGGATTCGTTGCAGATAAGTTTTACGCTATTGCAGGGCATCGATTCCACCTTCACCGCCGAGATAGACACCACGCAGATAATCAAGGTGTTTGGCATCAAGGATATAAAGGACACGCCGTGGACATTCAAGGAATTTTGGGCGAGGTTTGGCAACATAATACTCGTGGTGTTGCTCGTTGCGCTCATTGCGTCGGCGATTACCTACGTACTTGTGCGCCGCCACCGCAACAAGCCCATCATCCCGTTCTCCAAGCCCAAAGAACCCGCCGAAATAGTTGCCATACGACGTCTCAACATCTTGAAAGACAAGAAACTATGCGAGCAGGACAAGAACAAGGAATTCTACTCTGAACTCACCGAAATCATCAAGAAATACATCTCCGACCGCTATGGCGAATCGGTGATGGAATCCACATCGGCGGAGACCCTTATGATACTCCGCAAACACGCGGGCAAGAAGTCTGACGCCGTGGGCGCGTTGGAATCGATATTCGACGTGGCGGATTACGTCAAGTTTGCCAAGATGCAACCGTTGCCCGACGAAAACAACCGCTGTATGAATTATGCGTTTGACATCGTGGAAATCACCAAGCCGGTGCCGATGCCCGAACCAAACGCCGCCCCCGACGCGGCACAAACCCTCAAAACCAACTAAAATGTTCGACTATATACATTTTGCACACCCCGGACGACTTTGGCTGATTCCTGCGGTACTTATACCGCTCGCAGTTTGGTATTACTTCAAGCTGAGGAACTTCAATGCGACGATGAAATTCGGCATGTTGGACGATTTTGGAGCCAATAAGCTCACTCTGCGCAAGATTTTGGCGTGGTTGCCGCCGGTGTTGAATTTCTTTATTATTACATTGATAATAATTGCAATTGCTCGTCCACAGAGCACATCCGAGGACGAAACAGTAGAAAAAGAAGGCATCGACATCATAATCTCGATGGATATTTCGGGTTCGATGGAGGCTTGCGACTTCAAGCCCAACCGCCTCGAAGCCGCCAAAAACGTTGCCTGCGAGTTCATACAGGCGCGTGAAAACGACCGCATCGGCATTGTCCTCTTTGCGGGCGAAAGTTTCACGCAATGCCCCCTCACCACCGACCGCGCCACCCTCGTCAACCTTATGACGCAGGTCAAAAACGGCATCATCGACGACGGTACGGCTATCGGCATGGGACTTGCCAACGCAGTTGCACGTATCAAGGACAGCGACGCCAAGAGCAAGGTTGTAATCCTCCTCACCGACGGTATGAACAATAGCGGCGAGATAGAGCCTGTGAGCGCGGCGGAGATTGCCGCAAAGTATGGCATCCGCGTCTATACCATCGGCGTAGGCACTCAGGGGTACGCCCCCTACCCTACCACCGACATTTGGGGACGCAAAGTATATGAACAGGTGAAAGTTGACATCGACGAGGCGACACTCCAAAAAATCGCCAAAATCACCGACGGTCAATACTTCCGCGCCACCGACAATCAGGCACTCAAAAACGTTTACAAGAAAATAGACGAGCTTGAAAAGACCAAGATGCTTTCGATGACCATCAGTCATTCGGAAGACCTCTTCCACCCCTTCCTCCTTTGGGCGTTGATATTAATGCTATTGAACGTCTTTATAAGGATGACGGTGGGCGCAGTGCTGCCATAAGCCGCCATAGGCGGCTATAATTAGGAGTGTCCTACGGACAGAAATTATACAAATCTAAACAAATCTTACAAATAATACCAAATAAAAAATTTGTAAGATTTTGAAAAGATTTTGTAAAATTTCTCGCGAAGCGACCCCTTATAATACGAAATTAATTTTAGCCGTTTGGAAAACGGTATTTCAATAACCTCGTACATACAAGCGTATGTGCGGGTGGATAAAAAAATAAAACAAAAATGTTTGACGTACAGTTTGCTAACATAGAATACCTCTACTTGCTGTTGCTGCTGCCGGTGATGGCGTTGGGATTTTTGCTGTATATGCGCCGCCGTCGCAAGGCGTTGGAGAAGATAGGCAACATCAAGACACTCAAAGCCTTGTCACCTGAGACAAGCACCTCGCGCCCAATCATCAGGGCGGCATTGGCGGCTATGGCTATTACATTGCTGATAGTAGCCGTAGCCCGTCCACGTGTGGGTTCCAAGCTCAAAGAAACCACCTCGCAGGGCAACGAGATAATGATTCTATTGGACATCAGCAATTCGATGCGCGCCACCGACATGTACCCGAGCCGCCTCGAAAGCACCAAAAACGCCATCTCAAACCTCGTCCGCAAACTCTCCACCGACCGCGTGGGGCTGATAATCTTTGCGGGGTCGGCGTTTGTGCAAGTGCCGATGACCACCGACCTGAAGGCTACCGACATCTTCATACAGTCGGTAAGTTGCGATATGATTTCGGAGCAGGGCACTGCGCTCGGCGAGGCTATGAACTTGGCTATCAAGTCTTTTAACTTCGACGACAACCTCAGCAAGGCTATTATCCTTGTATCCGACGGCGAGAATCACGAACCCGAGCCCGACCCAATCCAAATTGCCAAACTCTGCGCCGAAAAGGGCATCGTGGTGCATACAATTGGCGTCGGCGACGTGCGCGGCGCACCGATTCCCATCAGGGAAGGCGGCAAGGATTTCATCAAAGACCGTTCGGGCGAGATAGTGATGACCAAACTCGACGAGACCTCGCTCCAAAAGATTGCTCAGGCGGGCGGCGGCATATACGTAAAGGCGTCCAACAGCAATTCGGGCTTCCCGACGGTTTACAACGAGATTTCCAAGATGAAAAAAGGCGAAATCGTGCAGTACGCCGAATTTGACGAAAAATTCGTAGTGCCGGCATTGTTTTCGCTAATACTCTTTGTTACAGCGTGTTTCGTCCTCAAACGCAAAAACCGTTGGATACGCAAGATGGGGCTTTTTGAACGGAAGGACGACAATTTGTAATAATTTGAATATTTTTCACATTAATTAAAACCAAAAACCGCTACATTTGCGAATGATTAAGATAATTCTGACATCGGCAATATGCGCCGCTACATTGGTGGCGACAGCGCAGACAGAAAAACCCTACATACGTGAGGGCAATGGTCAGTACCGCGATGGGCATTACGACCAAGCGGAAAATTCGTACCAAAAGGCCTTCAACGAGAATCAGTCGTCATACGAGGCGGCATTCAACCTCGGCGACGCTTTTTACAGGCAGGGCAAGTACGACAGGGCTAAGGAAAAATTTGCTGCTCTCGCCAAGTCGCAAACCGACAGCAAGAAACTTGCGGAATGTTACTACAATTTGGGCAATTCGCAACTTGGACTTTGCGAGGCGGCAATCAAGGGCAACAAACTTGACGAGGCTATCAAACTTGGCAAGGAGGCTCTCGAATACTACAAAAACTCGCTGCGCAACAATCCCGATGACAAGCGTTGCAAATACAATTATCTGTATGTCAAGACGTTGCTTGACCAGTTGCAGGATATGAAAAACCAACAGCAGCAGAATCAAGACCAAAACCAAGACAAACAGAATCAGCAACAGCAGCAGAATCAGGACGAGAATCAGCCTCAAAACCCTGAAAATCAGGACAGCGACGGCGACGGCATACCAGACAACGTGGAGAAGGGCGACAATCCCGACAATCCCCGCGACACCGATGGCGACGGCGTGCCGGATTACAAGGACAACGACTCCGACAACGACGGCGTACCCGACAGCGTGGAGGCGGGCAAGACCCCTCAGCAGCCGCAGGACACCGACGGCGACGGCACACCCGACTACCGCGACCTCGATTCCGACAACGACGGAACGCCCGACAGCGAAGAGGCGGCGGCTCTTATGGGCATCTCCAAGGAGGATGCCGACCGACTGCTCGAAGCCATCAACAAGGCGGATTCGCAGACCCAAAAGAAGGTCAAGGACAATCAGGACACTTACCGTCCAAAAGCCCACGACAAGAATTGGTAGCATAGCGAAACGCTTGAAAATGTTGAACTTAATAACACGCAACTAAGAAAACAAGATATTATGTACAAACTATTTTTCAGCTTCACGTTAATGATGATAGCGGCTGCGACCTCAGTGGCGCAGAAGGTCGAGATTACTCTCACGGCTCCGTCCACGGTCAATGCAGGTCAGTCGTTCCGAGTGGAGGTCTCCACCAACAATCAGGATGTCCGCCTTGGCTCGCCTACCTTTGAGGGTATGCAGGTGATGGGCAAGATGCAGAGTTCCAATATGTCGTTTATCAACGGTGTAAGTTCTGTAAGTGTTTCGTACATATATACTGTAATGGCCGACAAGCCGGGCAAATACACCATTCCGGCGGTCAAGGGCAGCCTTGCCGGCACCATCTACAATTCCAATTCCGTAACGATAGAGGTGGTTGACGACGGCAGCGGCAGCGCGTCGGCAGGCAATAATAATGGTGGCAACGGCAATAATGGCGGTACACCATCGTCCAATGAAAATGTTTTCATAGATTTGACAGTCAACAAGTTGGAGGCATACGTCGGCGAGCAGATTATAATGACTGCTTCGTTGTATTCGCGATACGACATCGTTGGGTTAGACAATCCAACCTTCCCAAACGGCAACGGTTTTTGGTCGAAGGTAATACAAAATCCGACGAACATCAGTTTCTCCCGCAAGACCATCAACAACAAGGCTTACCTCTACTCGCCGTTGCAAAAAAAAGTGCTATTCCCTCAAAAATCCGGCAACCTCACCATCGACCCATATTCCATCGACTGCATCGTTTCTGACGGTTTCGGATTCCGACAGGCAAAGGCAGTCGCCAAGAGCAAGGCAAAAACCATCAAAGTAAAGCCGTTGCCCGCAGATGGCAAGCCCGACGGATTTGGCGGCGCGGTGGGCAGTTTCACCGTGGCGGCAAGCACCGACAAGGCGGAACTCAAACTCGACGAGCCGCTCACAATCAAGATTACAGTATCGGGTTCGGGCAACTTCCAACTCTTTGAAGCACCGAAAATTGACTTGCCGTCGGCTTTCGAGCAGTTTGAACCAAAAAGCACCGAAAATGTCAACGCCAACGAGAAGGGACTTTCGGGCAACAAGGTGTTCTCTATTGTGGCAATTGCAAGGCAGTCAGGCTCATTTACGATACCGCCCGTACAGTTTCATTACTTTGACCCCGCCACAAAATCCTACAAGACAGCCACTTCCAAAGAACTTTTACTCAACGTAAGCGGCGAGCGCGACCCCAATAGCAACGCGAGCGCATTGGTATCAAAGACCGATATCGAAGACCTCGGCTCAGACATCCGTTTCATCAAGCAGAGCGGCGTCAAATTCACCGACGGCAACAGCAAATTTTTCAATTCTTTCAAGTTTTGGATGATTTTTGCGTTCTTGATTGTGATTTTTGGAGTAGTTTTGATTATCCGTCAACAGCAGATAAAAAACAATGCCAACGTCATTGGAATGAAAAACCGTCGCGCCGGCAAGACCTCGCGCAAACGCCTCAAACTCGCCAATACGTACATCGAGCAAAACAAGAAGGACGAATTTTACGCCGAAGTTCTCAACGCGCTTTGGGGCTATCTGAGCGACAAACTCGCAATCCCCCGCGCCGAACTCAGCCGCGACAACGTTCAGGAAAAACTCACCGAAAAACAGATTGATCCTGCTGTGGTTCAGAAGTTTATAGACACTTTGGACACCTGCGAGTACGAGCATTACGCCCCCGAATCCGCAGCGCATCCCCTCAACGAGGTTTACGCAATGGCGGCGGAAGCCATCGAACAGATGGAAACATCAATCAAGGCTTAATTATATCAACGAAAACATTTTCAATACGATGATGAAACGACTGATAATCATAGCGTTAACGATACTCACCTGCGTCAATTGTTTGGCGCAGAACCAGGATGCGGACGCGCTTTTCCAAAAAGCCAACGACGCCTACACCAACAAGGACTACCCTCTCGCCGCCGAACTCTACGAACAGATTGTGGCTCAGGGTTTTGCCGCGCCGGAACTCAATTACAACCTTGCCAATGCTTATTACAAGCAGGGCAACTACACCCGCGCCATCCTCAATTACGAACGCGCCATCAAGCAGGACGACGAATTTGAGGACGCCAAAAACAACCTCAAACTCGCCAACACGCACCTTCAAGACAACCTCAAAGACATCCCCGCCACCAACTTCGCCGCCATCACTGAAATGATTGGCAAGGGCGTTGGACTTAGCGGTTGGGCGGTGCTGACGCTTGTATTTTTGGGCGTCGGATTGGGACTGTTTCTCCTCTACTTTTTCAGCGACAGGCTCAATCTCCGTAAACTCGCCTTTTCGTTTGGATTTGTATTTATCGTGCTGTGCATCATATCGTTGGCGATGGGTTTTTATACCGACAATGTCATCAACTCGACCTCCGACGCGATAATCACCGACGTAGTAGTTACCGCCAAAAGTTCGCCCGACGACTCCGGCACCGACCTTTTTCGCATCCACGAAGGCCTTAAAGTTTCCGTGAAAGACAAGTCGCTCGATTGGGTTGAAATCCGCCTTTCCGACGGTCGCGTTGGATGGATAAAGGCAGAGGCATTGGAGGTTATATAGATATTAATTATGGCAAAAATCAACAATACAGACCAATTGGAGGCATTGTGTGTCAAACACTTCGGCACGCAGCCAATACATATAGAGAAGTTGCCGCTGTCGGGTTCGAGCAGGGAGTATTATAAGGTGGTTATTGATGATAATACCACCATTATCGGCACTCACGGCTACGAAGTCCGCGAAAACAAGGCGTTCATCTCTTTTGCTAACTCGCTGAACGACGCGCAGTTGCCTGTGCCGAAAGTTTTGGAAGTTGCCGACGATTACAAATGGTATTTGCAGACCTACATCGAGGGCGACACACTCTTTGACATCCTCGAAAAGCACCGCCTTTCCGACGGCAGCCCCGACAACAGCACAGTGGC
>JAFXMJ010000251.1 GCA_017530465.1 Bacteroidales bacterium | reverse complement strand
GTGCGACTGCCGCATCCCGTGCTCAATAATACAAGGCTCGACATCCTTTGCAACATCCGCTACAAGGGTTTCAAGACTACAAAATTGCCTCTTCTCTACGACCCCAACGGCGGTGCGGGCGCGTTGAAGGACGCCATCGACCATCTTTGCCGCAAGGCTGAGGAATCGGTGGATGCTGGCATCAATTACATCATTCTTTCTGATAGGAATCTCGACGAAAATACAGCCGTAATTCCCTCATTGCTTGCAGTGTCGGCGGTTCACCATTATCTGATTGCGGCTGGCAAACGTGTGCAGACCGCGCTCATCGTAGAATCTGGCGAAATCCGCGAGGTGATGCACGCCGCCCTGTTGCTCGGCTACGGCGCATCGGCCATCAATCCTTATATGACTTTTGCCGTGCTCGACAAACTCGTAAAGACCGGCAAAATCCAAGAGGACTACGACACCGCCGAGAAGAACTACATCAAGGCTGTTTGCAAGGGTCTCTTTAAGATAATGTCTAAGATGGGCATTTCCACAATCCGTAGTTACCGTGGCGCGAAGATTTTTGAGCCGATTGGTCTTTCGGAGGAATTGCTCAAAACATATTTTGGTACGCAGATTTCAACGATTGGCGGCATCGGATTGAAGCACATTGCCGACGATGCCAAACGTCTCCACGAACTCGCCTACAAGGGCGGCGCATCAGATTTCCCGCCGCAGAATCAAGGCCTGTTCTCTTACAGGAAGGACGGCATTTTCCACGCTTGGAATCCCGAAACCATCGCTACTCTCCAAATCGCCACCCGTACCGGCAACTATCAGAAGTTCAAGGAGTTTACGTCTTTGGTTGACAACAAGCCCAACCCCGTCTTCATCCGCGATTTCTTTGATTTTGCCACCAACAATCCTATCTCCATCGACGAAGTGGAGCCTGTGGAGAGCATTGTAAAGCACTTTGTAACGGGCGCGATGTCTTTTGGCGCGATTTCGATAGAGGCACACGAGGCTATCGCATTGGCAATGAACTCGTTGGGCGCACGTAGCAACACCGGCGAGGGCGGCGAGGACAACAAGCGTTACCACACCGACCTTGCTTCCAAGACCAAACAGATTGCCTCCGGTCGTTTCGGTGTAACAGCCGAATACCTCGTCAACGGCGAAGAAATCCAAATCAAGGTCGCCCAAGGTGCAAAACCGGGCGAGGGTGGTCAGTTGCCGGGCTTCAAGGTCAACGAAATCATTGCTAAGACACGTAATTCAATCCCCGGCATCTCGCTGATTTCGCCGCCGCCCCACCACGACATTTATTCCATCGAGGATTTGGCGCAGTTGATTTTTGACCTCAAAAACATCAACCCCACAGCCGCCGTTTCGGTAAAATTGGTTGCGGAAAGTGGCGTAGGCACAATTGCTGCGGGCGTTGCCAAGGCTAAGGCTGATTTGATTGTAATCTCCGGCGCGGAAGGCGGCACGGGCGCATCCCCGGCATCGTCGATGAGGTTTGCGGGCATCAGTCCCGAAATCGGACTTTCCGAAACCCAGCAGACCCTCTCTCTCAACGGTTTGAGGGCGCAGGTGAGGTTGCAGACCGACGGACAGTTGAAGTCGGGTCGCGACGTAGTTTTGATGGCAATGCTTGGCGCAGACGAATTTGCTTTTGGTACTTTGCCGTTGATTGTACTCGGCTGCGTGATGATGCGCAAGTGTAATACCAATACCTGTCCTGTGGGCGTGGCTACTCAGGATCCCGTTTTGAGGGAGCGTTTCAGGGGCAGGAGCGAGTATATTGTTAATTACTTCAAATTCTTGGCTCAGGAAGTGCGCGAATATCTCGCCGCAATGGGCTTCAAGAAGTTGGAAGACATCATCGGCCGCACCGACCTCATCAAGGTAAAGCCGCAAGTAGTTGGCAGCAAGACAGATACATTGGATTTTTCGAGGCTGTTGGCTGCAAGCGAAGGTCAGTTGCACTACGACGGTCGCCCCTTCACCAAAATCCCCGAGGTCAAGGACAATGCTATCATCGCTCAGGCGGCTCAGGCGATTGAGTCGGGACACGAGATTACCCTCGATTACGCCATCAAAAATACCGACCGCGCTGTTGGTACGATGCTTTCGGGCGTTATCGCTAAAAAATATGGCGAGAAGGGTCTCCCGGACGACACTATTAGCGTCAAGTTCAAAGGTTCGGCGGGACAGAGTTTTGGCGCGTTCTTGGCAAAGGGTGTTACCTTCCGTCTCGAAGGCGAGGCCAACGACTATTTCGGCAAAGGATTGTCGGGCGGTCGCATCTTCATACTGCCGCCGCAGTCGGGCAAATTTGAGCCTGAGAAGAATATAATTGCCGGCAACACAGGTCTTTACGGCGCAACGAGCGGCGAGATTTACATCAACGGTCGTGTAGGCGAAAGGTTTGCGGTGCGCAATTCGGGCGCGATTGCCGTCATCGAAGGCACGGGCGACCATTGCTGCGAGTATATGACTGGCGGTCGCGTGGTGGTGCTTGGTCCTACGGGCAGAAATTTTGGCGCGGGTATGTCGGGCGGCGTGGCTTACGTCTATGACCCCGACAGGACTTTCGATTATTTCTGCAATCCC
>JAFXMJ010000250.1 GCA_017530465.1 Bacteroidales bacterium | reverse complement strand
GTCATTGCAATCAATGAAACGACCATCGACAATAATAGTTTCTTAATCATAGTGTTTGTTGTGTTATTTGAGTTTTTCATATTGCAAAATAAAAAAAACATCGCAATAGAATTTATAATAATTTTGATATAAGAAAATGTAAAATAGAGCGGGAAACAAGATTCGAACTCGTGTCTCCGCACTTACTATTTATACGAAGCGTGTTTGTCAAAATAAATAATAAGTGCGTGCTCTAACCATTGGCAGAATAATGCTCTGCCACTAAGCTATTCCCGCATTTAAGTGTCGCAAAATAAATAGTGCGGGAAACAAGATTCGAACTCGTGTCTCACACTGACCGAATGTGCGTTCTAACCATTGGCAGAATATTGTACTGCCACTGAACTATTCCCGCATTTAGATGTCGCAAAGATAAAGATTATTTTTGTATCTCCAAACTATTGCCGCAAAAAACATCTTGCACATTCGCGAAAAATCCCGTATATTTGCGCAATCGAATTAAACCATAATATTCAAGATATTTTTATGAACAGCAATCTTAAAAAAGTGCTTGTGCTCGGCTCGGGCGCGCTGAAAATCGGTCAGGCGGGCGAGTTTGATTATTCGGGCAGTCAGGCATTAAAGGCATTACGCGAAGAGGGTATCAAGTCGGTGCTTGTAAACCCTAACATCGCTACTATTCAGACGAGCGAGGGCATCGCCGACAAGGTGTATTTCTTGCCCGTCAACACGCATTTCGTTACCGAAATCATCAAAAAAGAACGCCCCGACGGTATTCTGTTGGCTTTCGGCGGTCAGACTGCATTGAACTGCGGCACAGAACTTTTCAAGACCGGCGTCCTCAAAGAATACGGCGTACAGGTGCTCGGAACAAGCGTTGAGGCAATTATGAACACCGAAGACCGCGACCTTTTCGTCAAGGAGATGAACAAGGCTGACCTCAAAGTGCCTGTAAGCCACGCCTGCGAAAGTCTCGACGAGGCGGTGGCAACTGCCCGCAAAATCGGCTATCCGGTGATGATTCGCTCGGCATACGCTTTGGGCGGATTGGGTTCGGGCGTGTGTCCCGACGAAAAGACTTTCCTCGAAATCGCAGAGTCCGCTTTTACTTTTGCACCGCAAGTGCTTGTGGAAGAAAGCCTTAAAGGTTGGAAGGAAATCGAATTTGAGGTAATCCGCGATGCCAACGACCATTGCTTTACCGTGGCGTCGATGGAAAACTTCGACCCGCTCGGAATCCACACCGGTGAATCCATCGTTGTGGCTCCAACTTGCTCACTCTCAGACGCTCAGGTGAAGATGTTGCAGGAATTGGCGGTTAAATGTGTCCGTCATCTCAATATCGTCGGCGAATGTAACATCCAATACGCTTTCAACGCCGAGACCAATGATTATCGTATCATCGAAATCAATGCCCGCCTAAGCCGTTCGTCAGCGTTGGCATCAAAGGCTACGGGCTATCCGCTCGCTTTTGTTGCTGCCAAAATCGCCCTCGGCTACACCCTCGACCAAATCGGCGAAATGGGCACCACAAATTCGGCTTACGTGGCTCCGTCGTTGGATTATTTAATCTGCAAAATTCCTCGTTGGGACTTGACGAAATTTGCCGGTGTGAGCCGCAAAATCGGTTCGTCGATGAAGTCGGTGGGCGAAATTATGTCTATTGGTCGCACCTTCGAGGAACTGATTCAGAAGGGTTTGAGAATGATTGGACAGGGTATGCACGGTTTTGTTGGCAACGACCACACCAAGTTTACCAACCTCGACGACGAACTCGCCAACCCGACCGACCTCCGCATTTTTGCGATTGCGCAAGCGTTGGAGGATGGCTACACAATCGACCGTATTTACGAACTCACCAAAATCGATCCGTGGTTCATCGGCAAACTCAAAAACATCGTAGATTTCAAGCACAAACTCGAATCTTACAACAAGATTGAAGACCTGAGCGCCGACGTTCTCCGTGAAGCCAAGATACTTGGTTTTAGCGATTTCCAGATTGCACGTTTTGTCCTCAAAACCAAGGGCGGCAATATGGAGAAGGAGAATCTCGCCGTGCGCGCTTACCGCAAAAAACTCGGCATTCTCCCTGCCGTCAAGCGCATCCCAACTGTTGCAAGCGAGCATCCCGACCTCACCAATTACCTCTATATGACGTACAGCGTTGAGGGTTATGATATTAATTATTATCAAAATGAAAAATCCGTAATCGTACTTGGCTCAGGTGCTTACAGGATTGGCTCGTCTGTGGAGTTCGACTGGTGTAGCGTCAACGCCATCAATACCGCCCGCAAACTCGGCTACAAGTCGATTATGATTAATTACAATCCCGAAACCGTCTCCACCGACTACGATATGTGCGACCGTCTGTATTTTGACGAACTGTCGTTTGAGCGTGTTTTGGACGTCATCGACTTGGAAAATCCTCGCGGCGTGATTGTTTCGGTGGGCGGTCAGATTCCCAACAACCTCGCAATGAAACTCCACCGTCAGAGCGTGCCAATCCTTGGTACGTCGCCGGTATCAATCGACCGCGCCGAAAACCGCAATAAGTTCTCGGCAATGCTCGATCAACTCGGCATCGACCAGCCCGAATGGAGCGCACTCACAAGTATGGACGATGTGAAGGCGTTTGTAGATAGAGTTGGATTCCCAGTTTTGGTGCGTCCGTCGTATGTGCTTTCGGGCGCGGCGATGAACGTTTGCTACGATTACGAGGAGTTGGAACGTTTTCTCGCGCTCGCAAGCGAAGTCAGCAAGGAATATCCTGTTGTAATCTCGCAGTTCATGCAGGAAACCAACGAGATAGAGTTTGACGCTGTGGCTCAGAATGGCGAAATCGTTGAGTACGGC